>JAHZHG010000231.1 GCA_019420425.1 Clostridiales bacterium | reverse complement strand
CTACGGTAACGTGGCTGTCGCGTACCCACTCGACAAATTTATACGGGCCTGTACCAATCAGGTCAGCGTCATCGGTAATACCGCTGTCCGGATATTTCTCGCAGACAGAAGCCGGAAGGACAAATGCGCCCATATACTCATAAGCCATGCCGGACAGTGCGGCGGAGGCTACCTGCTTGAAATGCAGTACACATGCATCATCTACAACTTCAATGCTGTCCAGATAGTTTCCGATACAGGTAATACCGGTGGAAATATTGCTGGACCAGCGCTTCAGGGATGCCGCCACATCCTCTGCGGTTACCGGGTCGCCATTGTGGAAGGTCACACCGTCGCGAACCGTCAGGGTGATGGTCAGGCTGTCATCGCTGACTTCATAATTACATACACCCGGATGTACATTGTAGTCTCCATCCAGGGATAATACCGTTTCAAAAATATGACGGCTCATCGGCTCGTCAGCGGATTCAAACTGCGGATCAAGATAAGTTACAGAGCCGCCTGTTACGTTCAGGGTTCCGCCGTAAACCGGCTCAGCGGCGGCTTCTTCTGCAAACGCGGTAACTCCTGTTCCCATCATCGAACATGCGGCCATAGAAACGGCACAAGCGATCGCTGCTGCTTTGTGGATATTCTTTCTTCTCATGTCTCAACCTCTCCTTTAAAAAATTCTTTCATCTCCTCAGCCCTCCCAGAGAAAGGCACTTGCCTATGGATAAAAAAAACGGCGCGCTATTCCTTTTTGAATAGTGCGCCGTCGCAACTTTTGATAGCAGAAAACCCGCCGGGGGAAAATTTCTTTTCTCTGCTGATCCATATTTAAGATGGTTTGATTATAGTCCAATCTGTTTCATTCGTCAAATATAAGTTTCTGTATCCTCTTATAATTTTTTTGTTATAGATAAATTTGATAGCTGGACGCAGACAGGATATTTTCTAGCACAATACCTCCAATACCGGAGAACCGGAATCAATGATTCTCCGGTATTATCCTGAGCGCTAAAATGCAGTCTCCTTTTCATCAAGATATACACGATGAAGGCCAAAGGCAATGAATTGACGCTCAGCCGCCATTCTCTGGCTATTCACCAGAACGTAGTAGCAGAATCCTCCTAATCTCTCTCCACCTCCAGTATCTCGCCGGTATATGCGTCGATCGTATACTCATACTCCCAGCGATCCTGATAAAATTCCACTTCATACACAGTCTTGCGGTTATCGTCCTCGAATTTGAGTTTGGAAAAGCTTACCTCTTCTGCCTTTAGGCCCGCGTCTAAAAGCGCTATGCTCTTGGCCTGCTCCAGGCCGATCAGAGCGCTTCCGTCCTGCCGCGTATCTGTCTCATCCTGGATTTCTGAATTGCCATCCTGCGTCTCCAGGCTTTCCTCTGCTACCGCATCATTGATTTTCCTTCCATCGATCTCCCACTCCAGGATCTTCCCGTCCGATTCCCGGATCAGGTAGTCATATTCTACCCTGTCTACCGTAAAGGATACCTCATACACATCCTCTCCATCCTCCCGTTCTGCTTTTGTGCGCAGGCGCTCCGTCTGCTCCGCGGTGATCCCCGCATCCAAAAGCGCCAGCTCCTCTGCCCCCTGGGCGTCTACGGCCGCTCCGCTCTCTGCCTTGCCGGATGTCTTCGTCCCTGCTTCCGACGCAAGGGCCAGCCCTGTCCCCGAAACTGCTGCCAGCCAAAGGATACCGGCGGCGACTGCCATTTTTCTGCCTGCAAATAATCTTTCCTTTCTTTTCATCTGATTTATCCTCCTATCTTTTCTCTGTTTTTATGCCCTTATCATAAAACAGAAAGATTAAAGAAAGATTAGAATACCGAATCAAATCAAAAATTACCAGCCGCCCAGAATCTGCGTTTTCAGCAAGCATTTGGATGATGGCCTCTTTGAATATCCTAGTGTTCACACAGAGACTTTACCTCCTGTTCGGTAAAACCTGCATATTTTGCCAACACTAACCCTTCAAATATTTCCCCATAACTTGATCCCCTTCTGGCGCTTATGCCGCTAACTATCCTTGCCAAAACAACTAAACGTAAAAACACTCCCGCGTCCCGGACTGCTTTTCACAGAAACCTCCCCGCCGTGAAGCGCTGCAATACTCTTCACCATAGCCAGTCCCAGCCCTGCGCCACGGCCTCCCCGGGAGGGATCGGCCTGGTAAAACCGGTTCCATATTTTTTCCTGCTGCTCCCTGGCTATCCCGATTCCATCATCCTCTACCGTCAGGCAGACCCTATCCTTGTCCTCCTCCAGCTTTACCCATATTCTTCCGTTTTCCCTGCCATACCTGACTGCGTTGGTTATCAGGTTTACCAGTAAGCGGCTGAGCAGCGCTGCGTTTCCTTTTATCCGGATTCCCGGGCAAAGCTCCCGTTCCAGCGTGATTCCCCGCTCTAAAATCTGCTGCATATCGCCGCAGACCGCTTCGCACAGTTCGGTAAGGTCAAGCTCTTCCATAGGGATATGACCCGCATTTTGCTCCAGACGGGTAAATTCCAGCAGCTCCTCGATCAGGTCGGCCATTTTTCCGCCCTGCCGTCGGATTACCTTCAGCGCCTCTATATATTCCTCCGCCTCCCTTGGCTCCTCCAGCGTATATTCACACTCCGAAAGAATCACCGTCACCGGGGTGCGCAGCTCGTGGGATGCGTCTGAGGCAAACTGCTGCTCTGCCTTGAACGATGACTCCAGGCGGTCAAACATCCGATCGAAGGTATTGGCCAGCTGATGCAGCTCGTCCTCCCCTTTGCCCAGGCTAATCCTCCGGGTCAGGTCATTGCCCTCCCGGATGCTCTCCGCCGCCTCTCCAATCTGTTTTACCGGCCGCAAAAACCGCCTGGCGATCAGATAGCCGCCGATTACCGACAGCGCCACCAGCAGCGGCACGACAAACAGAGTAAGCCTGACAATCGCATTGGTCTGCGTCGTCCCCTGCTGTTCAGAAACTATTCCCCGCAGCCATAAGCCGTCCAGCCCCTCTCCCTCAAGCATACGGTCATAGAGATAATACCGGATTCCGTCGGAATGTACCGTCTGCACCAGGGCATCCGCGAACGGATACTCTGCCGCCGCTCTGGCTATTGGATTTTCCCCGTATACCAGCATCCCGCTTTCTTCATAGAGCGCAGTGTAAATCCCGTTCATCCGGTCCAGAAAATCATCATCGATTTCCAGATACCCGTCCCGGTATTCCAGATAGAGGTCATCGCCATCCCTGGCCGAACCTGGGACATTCCGGTAAAATTCCACTTCATCCACGTTATCCTCTACCATTTCAATCAGGTTATCCCGGATTCCCTTTTGAATAACCGAATTGCTGATCCAGGTAACGGTCAGCACGGCCAGACCGGCAATCAGCACAAGGGCACAGGAAAACCACAGCGTAATCTTGGCCCGAATCGTCAGTCGTTTCATTTTCCCTCCCTTAACACGTATCCGCTCCCGCGTACCGTATGGATCAGCTTCACCCCATATCCATCATCAATTTTCCTGCGCAGATAGCTGATATACACATCCACCACATTCGTTCCGCCCTCATAGTCAAAGTTCCAAATATGATTTTCAATCTTTTCCCGGGAAAGAACAATGTTCACATTACGCATCAGATATTCCAGGATGGCGTATTCCCGGGCAGAAAGCTGGATTTCTTTCCCTGCACGGGTCACCTTCCGGCTGGCGCAGTCCATCTCCAGATCGGCTATGGACAGCATGCTTCCGGCCTGGCGGCCTGCCACCCGGGTCATCGCCCTGATCCTGGCCATCAGCTCTGCAAAGGCAAAGGGCTTGACCAGATAGTCATTCGCCCCCAGGTCAAGCCCCTCCACCCGGTCCTCAACGGCATCCCGTGCGGTCAGCAGCAAAACCGGCGTATGAATACCCTGGCTGCGAAGTCTTTTCAATACCGCAAATCCATCCAGTTTTGGCATCATGACATCCAGCACAGCGCCGTCATATTCCGCCGAAGTAAGATAAATAAGTGCCTCCTCGCCATCATAGCAGCTATCCACCGAATATCCGGCAGACAACAGTTTTTTTGTAATAATGCGGTTTAAATCCTGTTCATCCTCTGCCAGCAGCAGTCTCATACTGTCCCTCCCTGTTCCGTTCCCGTTTCTCCCTCTTCTTCCTCTGTTTACGGCTTCTGTCCCATCACTATTGCCGTCCGCTCTCTGCACAGTTCCTCCGCCAGCTGATGTACACTCCCGCCGATATTGTGCAGCGTAACAATGGCTTTTCGTCCTATCGGCGCCATCCTGTTTATCCCCGCCAGCACCACAATCGACGTATTCGCATCCTTATTCTCCAAACACCTTGTCCGTCAGCCCAGTCGCTGACAGAGCTACATAATATGCTTTTCCCTTTTCTGATCCTCCCCATGGAGCATCACCAAGGGTAAATTCTCCCTTCCCATTATCGTCTCTCCATTCTCCCTTGTATTTCATCCACTGTGGCAAGTATACCTATTCTTTTTATTCTCTATTTTATCATCGCCTATTTTTCCTGGCAACCTTATTCATGTATAAATAACAGCGTAACGTACTAACTGCATCTCTGGATGCTAAGCCTAAATTGCTGTGGGTGCTCCACTATATTGTACTCTCTTGTATTTTCTTCCTGTGTATAACTAAAAATAGATTAGGAGATGCATAATATGCCGAACGATACAGCAAAATTTACTTTAAGAACCAATAGTGAAGGATTACAAAAATTCCGCTATATCGCAGCGTATAATGCCTGTTCGGCTAATCGCGAGCTTGAAGGAATTATGAAAAAACATATTGCTGAATTTGAAAAGAATCATGGAGAAATAGAAGTCTAAGTGACATTGGGTGTGAAGCATAGTTTTGTTTTTCACTTGCAATTATAAATGATTTGTGATAAATTACATTATATTTCAAATATGTCCAATGGTTATTCAGTCAAATATTTCCCATAATAGGTCAACATGTAAAAAAGAGTTGCATTCCCCATTCGCTCTGTTATAATTAAGTTATAATCAAAATATGGCACGAAAGCGGTTCTTTAGAGAGGAGATCCATTGATTCAGGTGCCCTATCCGAACAAAGATGTATTGTCAAAATTTTTCGCAGAGCGATTAAAGGAAGAGTCACTGGCAGTCTACGGAGCAGACAAAGAGCAGATTCTGGAGAAGCTGGTGCACCTGTTTTCGCTGACTCCAGAGCGCGCCGCAGAATACTA
>JAHZHG010000230.1 GCA_019420425.1 Clostridiales bacterium | reverse complement strand
CCCTGCTGCGGGACGAGCCGCAGATTTCTGCAGAGCTGCGGAACAAATACACCACCATTGCCCTGGACAAAGCAGAGCGTCTGGAGGATCTGATCAATGAGTTTTTTGACATTACCCGGTTCAGCCTGACGACCCTCACTCTGGAGCCGGAGCGCAGGAATCTCAGCCGGATGCTGGAGCAGGTTGTCAGTGAATTTACCCCCATCCTGATGGAAAAAGGGCTGACCTGGCACACAGAGATCGCGCCGGACATTGAGCTGCTCTGCGATCCGGACAAGCTGGAGCGTGTATTTGACAACCTGATCCGCAATGCGGTAAATTACAGCTATCCGCAGACAGCGATTTTCCTCTCTCTGCGCCGGCTGGATAGGCAGGCGGAAATCTGCATAAAAAATCACGGAAAGACCATCCCTCCGGAAAAGCTGGAACGTATCTTTGAACAGTTTTTCCGTCTGGATTCCTCCCGCTCCTCTTCCACCGGCGGCGCCGGGCTGGGACTGGCCATTGCCAGGGAGATTGTGGAGCTGCACGGCGGCAGCATACGGGCAGAGAGCGCCGACGAACACATCGCCTTTACCGTGCTTCTTCCCATGGATTGTCAGAAAATCGTATGATTTTCCGGATAAAATCATAAGCCTTTCTCAGTAAAAAACAAATAATCGATCTAAACCGTTTTGATACAATTCACGTATCAAAACGGTTTTTTGTTGCCGCAGGATTTACCTGCAGATAGAAAGGAAGGAAAATCAATGATCAACCAATTAACGATTGCCATTATTTTCGGCGGCTGTTCCTCCGAATATGGCGTATCCCTCGAATCGGCCTTCGCCGTCATCCGCAACCTGGACAGCCGGAAATACCGCCCGGTGCTGATCGGTATTTCCCGTGCCGGCCAATGGTTCCATTTCACCGGCGATCCCGCCAGAATCCCGGCAGATACCTGGTGCAATGAAGCGGACTGTGTTCCCGCCCTGCTCTCCCCGGACCGCGCAGATCACCGCCTGGTTGTCCTGTCCGGCGAAGGGCCGGAATATATCCGGATCGATGCGGCACTGCCGGTCCTCCACGGCAAAAACGGCGAGGACGGCACTGTGCAGGGGCTGATTGAGCTGGCCGGTATCCCGCTGGCCGGCTGCGGCACCCTCGCCTCCGCCCTGTGCATGGACAAGGACCGGGCACATAAGCTGGCCCATGCGGCAGGCGTGCGCATCCCCGCTTCCCTGGTTATCGGCCCGGAAACGCCGATAGAGGCCGCTGAGGATTTTGCCGCCCGGACGGGATATCCCCTCTTTGTCAAGCCGGTCAGGGCCGGTTCCTCCTACGGCATCACGAAGGTCTGCCGTCCGTCGGAGCTGGCCGAGGCCGTCCGCCTGGCCTTTTGCTATGACAATCACGTCATCCTGGAGGAAAACATCGACGGCTTTGAGGTAGGCTGCGCAGTGCTGGGGAACGAGACGCTGACCGTGGGCGAGGTAGACGAAATCGAGCTGGCAGACGGTTTCTTTGATTTTACGGAAAAATACACCCTGAAAACCTCTGCCATCCATCTGCCGGCCAGGATCAGCCCGGAAAAATCCGCAGAGGTAAAGGAAACTGCCCGGGTAATCTACCGTGCTCTCGGCTGCTCCGGCTTTGCGCGGGTAGACCTGTTCCTGACTCCCGGCGGCGGAATCGTCTTTAACGAGGTCAATACCATTCCCGGCTTTACCGAGCACAGCCGCTATCCCGGCATGATGAAGGCGGCCGGCTATCCCTTTGCAGAAATCCTGGATAAAATTATTGAATTGGCGGTGAACCCATGAAAACAATCGTATTGCCCCCTCAGCATGTGCACACCGGAAGCCTGATTCTGGTCAACCGCGCATACGGCTGCACGGCGGATACGGCCGACGCCCTGATGCCTGTGCAGGGAGGGACTGATCCTGTCCTTCTGCAGCGCAGAGCAGTTGTCCTGCTTACCGGCCTGATGGAAAAAATCCACGGCTGGCAGGGGATTGTACCGGTGAGCGGCTGGCGCTCCATGGAGGAGCAGCAGGAAATCTGGAATCAGTCTCTTATCGAAAGCGGGCAGGAATTTACCGAAACCTATGTCGCCCTTCCCGGGCACAGCGAGCATCAGACCGGCCTGGCCATTGATCTGGGGGAAAAGCTTCCGGTAATCGACTTTATCCGGCCCAGCTTCCCTTACTCCGGCATCTGTCAGACCTTTCGCCGTCTGGCTGCCGAATATGGCTTTGTGGAGCGGTATCCTGCCGGAAAGGAGGAAATCACCGGAATCGGCCATGAGCCGTGGCACTTCCGGTACGTGGGCGTTCCCCATGCCTCCATTATGGCTGACCGCGGGTTTACCCTGGAAGAATATACCGACTTTATCCGCCAGTATCCCTACGGACGCAGGCCGTACCTCCTGCGCCGGGGCAGCCAGGAAATATTTATTTCTTATCTGGAAGCGGCCTCCTGCGGCTGCACGGAGCTGGGCATCGGCGGGGATCTTCCCTACTCGGTCTCCGGTAACAATATTGACGGATTTATTCTTACCGAATGGAGGTGATCCCATGAATGCCAGACGAAATTTTGGCGGCATCGACCGGTTCCGGGCAGTGGCGGCGATTTTGGTCATTGCCATCCATACGTCTCCCCTTGAATCGATAAATACCGATGCAGATTTCTTTCTAACCCGAATCCTGGCCCGGGTTGCCGTCCCCTTCTTTTTTCTGGTAACCGGCCAGTTTGTCCTGGCGGATGGAGACAAGGAGCCAGGACGGCTGTATGCCTTTTTGAGAAGGACGGCCCTCCTCTATGGACTGGCCATTCTGCTCTATCTTCCCCTGGGAATATACGCCGGGCTGTATACGCGGCTGACGCCGGCCTCTGCGCTCCGGATGCTGCTCTTTGACGGCCCATTTTACCATCTCTGGTATTTTCCGGCCTGTATCATGGGCATCCTTCTGCTCCGCGGACTCCGCCGGCTTCTCCCTGAACGGGGGGTGGCCGCAGCGGCGGCCGTACTCTATGCGATCGGTCTGTTTGGCGACAGCTACTCCGGACTAACCAGGGGCGTTCCTGTGATATCGACAGTTTACGATCTGTTGTTCCGGCTCTTTTCCTATACCAGGAACGGACTGTTTATGTCTCCTCTCTTTCTGGTTATGGGCGCCTGGATCGGGCGCAGGATAAAGGGGGTCAGGCCGTGCTCTGTCTCTGTCTCCCTCTGCGGGCTGATTGCTTCTCTCTCCCTGATGACCGCGGAAAGCTTCACCCTGCACCGCTATAGCCTGCCGCGGCACGACAGCATGTACCTCTTTCTGATTCCGGCCGTGTTTTTCCTGTATATGCTCCTGCTGTCCTGTGACTGCCGTTCCTCCAGGATGCTCAGGCAGTTTTCCACCTGGATGTATATTCTCCATCCGGCGATGATCGTCGCTGTGCGCCATGCGGCAAGGCTGCTTTCTGCCGCCGCGCTTCTGGTGGATAACAGCCTGATCCATTTTCTGGCAGTGACTGCCCTGTCTGCCGGCGTCTCCGCTCTGATTGCCCGGATTACCGTCCGGCCGGCAAAGGCGCCCTCCTCCTGCTGCAGGGCATGGATTGAGCTGGATCGCAACGCCCTGCGCCATAATGTGGAGGTGCTGCGCTCGGCCCTTCCAAAAGAATGCAGGCTGATGCCCGCCGTCAAGGCGGATGCCTATGGCCACGGCGCTGTCCCTGTGGCACGGGAGCTGAACCGCCTTGGCGTGGACGCGTTCTGCGTTGCCTGCGCTTCTGAGGGAGTGCAGCTGCGCAGGGCCAGGGTAAAAGGAGAAATTCTGGTGCTCGGCTATACCCATCCGGCACAGTTTGCTCTCCTTAGCCGTTTTCACCTGACCCAGACGGTGATTGACCTGGATTATGCCCGGGCGCTGAACGGCTTTGGGCAAAAGCTCCACGTACATATCGGCGTCGATACCGGGATGCACCGGCTGGGCGAGCGCAGTGAGCATATTGACCGGATCTGCGAAATTTTCCGGCTGGAAAACCTGATTGTGGACGGCCTGTTTACCCACTTATGCGCGGCCGACACCGCCAGCCCCCGTGATCAGGAGTACACGTATACCCAGGCCAGAGCGTTTTACTGCGTTGCCGCCGAACTGAAGAAGCGGGGATTTCCCTGTCCGAAGCTGCATCTCCAGTCCAGCTACGGGGTGCTGAATTACCCGGAGCTGGCTGAGGACTATGCCCGGGTCGGCATCGCCCTTTACGGGGTGCTCAGCACCGGAGCAGATACCCAACGCCTGGGAGCAGACCTGCGGCCGGTACTTTCCCTGAAGGCCAGGGTAGCTTCGGTCAGGCCGCTGTATGCCGGCGAATCGGCCGGATATGGGCTTGCATTTACTGCGGATGCGGACAGGACAATCGCCGCGGTTGCTATCGGCTATGCGGACGGCCTGCCGCGGGCGCTTTCCTGCGGCGTTGGGTCTGTGCTGATCAACGGGCACCAAGCGCCTGTGATCGGGCGCATCTGTATGGATCAGACCCTTGTGGATGTGACAGATATTCCTGGAGTGAGGGCCGGAGATACGGCTGTACTCATCGGCGCATCGGGCGGGGAATCAATCTCCGTCTGCGACCTTGCCGGGCAGGCAGGGACAATTACCAATGAGCTGCTCAGCCGTCTTGGCGCAAGGCTGGAACGCATTATGCATGGATGAGGGGGTAGACTTTTCCGGCGGAGAAGTGTATGATTACAGGACAGGAAATTAGAACAGGAGGTATCCCTTTGAACCTATGCAGCCAGCAATTCCCCCCCGACTACCCGATCTCCATCAAGCCTATGGGCAAAATCGCCGGATATTTTGTCCGTCCCGGCCTGTTTGATGTTAACGGCGCCCTGGCGCTGCCCGTAGGCGTTAACTTTACTCTTCATACCCACGGCGGCACGTCCTGCGAGCTGCTGCTGTTTCACCGTGATTCAGAAGAGCCCTACGCCATCCTGCCCTTTCCCGAGGCTTATAAGATCGGAGACGTCTACTCTATGATTGTTTTCGGGCTGGATATCGAAGAATTTGAATATGCCTACCGCATTAACGGCCCTTACAACCCAAAGGAAGGGCTGATCTTCGACCGGAGCGCCGTCCTGCTTGACCCCTATGCCCGGGCGGTAGCCGGACAGCGGGTCTGGGGCGAAAAGAAAATCCAATCCTACCATGCCCGGGTCGTGAAGGATGTCTTTGACTGGGGCGATATGCCCCAGTCTACCCGGGA
>JAHZHG010000023.1:3832-16293 GCA_019420425.1 Clostridiales bacterium | reverse complement strand
ACAATATCCAGATAATTGTACAGTGTAATCTTCGAGATTTTTAATGCGCCGCATACCTTATCTCCCGATTTGGTGATGAGAAATGTCCCTTTTTCGTCGAGAAACCGGACAATTTTCAGCTTATCCTCTTTTGTCATTTTGTCTACCGGCTTGTCAATCAGCTGCAGGCCGGTACTGATCAGATAATCGGTAAGCTGTCCCACATCGTTGGCGTGAAATTCGATATTTTCCAGATTTTCGGCAGCCGCCTGGGTGATTACCTCTTCTCCAAGGAAAGAGGAGAGGGCGTTTTTGAAGCCGAGATAATTGGTGATGTCTACATTAATACAGAGGGCTCCCAGCGTTTTTCCTTCGTCATTTATGATGTAGATGGAGGAAGACTTAAGCGTCTTGTTCATGCTGGTCTTGGTGACGTAATTGAAGCGGTCGCCGTCCTTGATGGTTCCGCGCATTACTTCAAGGCCAAGATTGCTTCCGCAGTCCCCCACTTTACGGTTCGTTACAGAACCGTTTTCGATTGCAATAATGGATTGGTCGTAGCCTTTAGACCAGTCATGAAGCACAACCTCGCAATCAGCGCCGAAGGTATTGCTGATCAGTTTCATCACGCGCTGCAACAGGGGCAGAACTTCTTCTATTGTTTTCATTGACTGTTGGTCCTTTCGTTTCTAGATGCGTAAAAACCCCGCGGAGGGGGTAATTCCCGAACTTAGTATATCTGATTTTCCCGAACTTTTCAATGTTTAACTGATAGAAAGTCCGCCGTCTACCATCAGATTTTGGCCGGTAATATAGGCTGCCTCGTCACTGAGCAAAAACAGTGCGGCATATGCAACATCTTCGGGCCTGCCCAGCCGTTTGATGGGGGCGGCAGTACTCCAGCGCTCGTAAAAACCGTTTTTGTCATAGGCGGACTGGATCATCGGCGTGTCGGTTGCTGCCGGAGAGACAACGTTCACCCGGATGTTGTACTGGGCGTTGTCTACGGCCAGGGCGCGGCTCAGTGCATTGATGCCGCCCTTGGTTGCGGAGTAGGCGTCGGCGCCGCAGCCGATTACTCCGTTGATCGATGAACAGTTCAGAATTGCGCCCTTTCCGTTTTCTATCATGTGGGGGATGGCATATTTACAGCAGAGAAATACACTGCGCAGATTGATCGCCAGGATCTCCTCCCAGTCGGCCAGCGGGGTCTTGACTACGGAGTCCATGACATACGGGGAGGAATAGCCTACGCCTGCACAGTTGAACAGGGTATCGATTTTTCCGTACTTCTGGCAGGCGAACTCCACCATGGCAATTACCTGCTCTTCCCTGCTTACGTCTGCGCAGAAAAATGCAGCCTCTCCTCCGTCTCGGGTAATCAGCTCCACCGTTTCCCTGAGCTTGTCCTCTCTCCTTCCTACAGCGACAACCTTTGCGCCCTCCTTCGTAAACAGCAGGGCGGATGCGCGCCCAATGCCGGTTCCGGCGCCGGTGATAATCGCGACTCTTTCCTTCAGTCTCATGTTTTTTCCTCCTTCTTTACCTCTTAATTTTTGTTTCCCCTGAGATAATTCATCAGTTCTTCGCCGTCCTTCAGGCCGTGGGCGGTAATCATGGATACCACCAGGTCTCCGTCCTGAATCTGGTTCAGCTCCCGCAGCCGGTAAACGGCGGCCGTGGAGGCGGCGGAAGCCGGCTCGGCAAGGAGCGCTTCCTTTTTGGCCAGCTCAAGCGTGCTCTCCATGATTTCCTTGTCCGATACAGAGACACCAAAGCCGCCTGAACGGCGGATAGACCGTACCGTGCGGACCCCGTCCTGTTCGTAGCCGGTAAGCGGATCTGCGATCGCTCCGGCCACCGTATGGCAGGCGCCCCAGGGGGGGATGACATCCGCGCCCTCCCGGAACGCACGGATAATGGGGGCGCAGCCTTCGGCCTGTACTCCGGCCATACGGGGCAGCCCGCGGCAGAAGCCCAGCGTGTTCAGCTCTTCAAAGCCTTTAAAAATTCCAGAGAGCATTGGGCCTGCGCCCAGGGGAACGATGATCCATTGGGGAACCCGGTATCCCAGCTGGGCAAAAATTTCGTAGGCAATGGTCTTGTCCCCCTCCATGGTGTAGGGATTGATATACGTTGAGGTGATATTGGCCCAGCCGCGTTTCCGGCATTCCGTGTCTGCCCGGTGAAAGCTCTCGCTGTAGTCGCCCGGGGTGCGGATGACCTCGGCTCCGTGGTACATGGCCTGCACGGTTTTTTCAAGAGGAGCAGCCTCCGGGACAAATACGTGGCAGGACATGCCGCCCCTTGCCGCATAGGCTGCAAGTGAGGCGGCTCCATTTCCGGTAGAGGCAATGGCCACATCGTTTATCCCCAATTCATTTGCGGCAGAAATTCCCACGGTGTTCGGCCTGTCCTTAAAGGAAAGCGTGGGATTTCTGGTCTCGTCCTTCAGATACAGGTGAATACCGTCTGCGCAGGACAGCCGCCTGGCCTCTCTGAGCGGGGTGCCGCCTTCCCCTAAAGAAACAATGGATTTCCGGTTCTTTACCGGAAGGAGCTCCTGAAAATCCCATACGCCCCCGCACCGGCGCAGGCCGGATTCGATTCTGGATTTGTCCACCTGGCGGTAATCGTATTCTACCTCCAGAGAATAGCCGCACGCAGGACAGGAGTAGGTCATATCCAGTCCGCCTTTCCAGCCGCACTGCGGACAGGTCAGTCCGATTGCATGCATGGTGATCCCTCCTTAAACTGCATTTTTGGGTATTCCCAGTTTTTTAAACGCTGCTGCCGCTGCGCGGATATGTGCGTCTCCGCCGCTCAGGGAAAAGCAGCCGTGGCCGGGAAAAAAGCAGTCCACCGGCAGGCCCTCCAGGGCCAGCACACTTTTGCTGTAGCGGGCGACATCCGCGCCGGGAATGTTCTGCAGGCTGATGAGTCCGCGAAAGGACAGAAGATCCCCCACAAACAGCATGTTCCGGCCGTCCAGCTGCAGATAATAGCAGACGCCGCCGAGACTGTGGCCTGCTCCGTCCAGGACGCGGATGGACACGCCGCCCGCCTGTAAGGTCTCGCCGGGAGAGACCCGGAAGTCTACGGGACAGGGGGAGAAATGGTAGTCCTCCGGATAAAATCCTGCCCGTCGGGCAACGTCCAGTCCCATGGCGGCCTCGTCGCCCTGAATAATGGAATCTGCCTCCTCCCGGGGAGCCAGAACCTGACAGCCATAGCGAAAGCGCAGATCTCTTGCGCCGCCGGCATGATCTCCGTGGTGGTGGGTGAGCAAAAGCCGGGTGATGGGCCTGGTCTGCGGATCAGCTGCGTTGACCTCGCGGATGATGCGTTCGCTGGCGCAGCCTGAACCCGAATCAATCAAAATACCCTCTGTTCCGCAGTCTATATAATATACATTACAGTCATAGGGGCTGGTCAGCCCGATTCCATTGGCGCCGCTGCCCACCAGATGAACAGACTCTGTCAACTTCATCCCGTTACCTCCTAAAAGTATTTCAGAAATATGCGGATCCGATAAACAAAACTAAAATTTTTTGTTATTTTAATCATACACGAATCTGACATTTTTTCAATATGTTTTTTGAAAAATAATTGATGAAACAAGATAAAATAGAGGAAGAAAGAGAAAAGAATATGGGACAAATGCACAAAAAAGCAAGGGTAAAAATGTAAAAAGTACTGAAAATGCCCAAGAAGGAAGGAAAGCGCATTGACAGAAAAGGAGTATGGTGCTATAGTAATGGCATAAAAAATATTTAGATAAACCAGAAAAAAATAAATGATAAAAACGGACACTGCGGCGAGGCGGGACGATTGGGATCGAAGTCCTGCCATTTTTTAGCCAAAGTATCGTCTGAAAAAAAGCTTGAGAACAAATAAAGTTCAAATAAATAAAGGGTTAAAGGTGAAAAAATGAGTATTATTGAGAAAAGAATCCAGGAATTAGGCTATGAGCTTCCGGAGTGTCCCACACCGGTAGCCGCATATGTACCGGCCGCAGCAGCCAGCGAAACACTTTTATTTGCATCCGGGCAGACCGCTGTTGTAGATGGCAGAGAAAAGTATATTGGCATCGTGGGAAAAGACATCACGGTAGAACAGGCATATGACGCGGCCAGGATTGCAGCCCTTCGCCTGTTAGCCGAAGTAAAATCCGTAATCGGAGATCTGGACAGGGTAGAACGCATTGTTAAGGTAAACGGCTATGTCAATGCAGTTCCGGGCTTTGGAGATCAGCCGAAGGTCATTAACGGAGCTTCAGAATTTTTTGAGGCAGTTTTCGGAGAAAAGGGAAAACACGCCAGAGCAGCCATCGGCGTTGGCTCACTGCCCAGCAATGCACCGGTAGAGGTGGAAGTAGTAGTCGCTTACAAATAACAAATCAACAATAAACAAACCGCATGGAGGGAAAACAAATGAAAAAATGCAGAATTGGTTTAATTGGACTTGGATTCATTGGAGGATTGCATGCCAGAATTATCGCGGAGGCGAACAATGCCCAGCTGGTAGCCGTAGCCGACATAAACGAGGCGCTGGCAAAAGAGATCGGCGAAAAGTATGGCTGCGCGGTCTACAAAGACTACATGGAGATGATCGAAAAGGAGGAGCTGGACGCGGTAGATATCTGTGTTCCTGAGGACTTCCACGTAAAAACAGCCGTGGACGTGGCAAATGCGGGAAAGACCTTCCTGATTGAAAAGCCGCTGGCCAAGACCCTGGAGGGATGCCTGGAGATCAAAAAGGCAGTGGATGCCAACCATGTGCGGATGATGGTTGCTCAGGTCTGCAAATTTGACCCGAGATACGCACAGCTGAAAGAGTCCATCCGCAGAGGAGATCTGGGCGAGATCAGCGCAATGGCATTTAAGCGCGGTAATCCCGTAGCTACCGCTAACCGCCTGAACGGCAAGGTAAGCTTTTTCTACTATCTGGGTATCCATGATATCGAGATGATGGTGGACTACAATATGCCGGCAAAACCGGTTAAGGTATACGCGCAGGCGTCCAATAAGGTAAACGGACACATGAACGATCTGGATGCCGCCTACTGCGTCATCAACTTTGACAACGGCGTAGTAGCCAGTATGCAGCTGAACTGGGCATACCCGACCAACGACGCCATGGGCATCTGGGCAACCGCAGAGGTTACCGGAACAAAGGGCATGGGCCTGATCGATACCCGGAACCAGGGCCTGGAGGTGATGATCGGCGCATCCGACGCATTCCCCGACGCGCTGTACTGGCCCGAATACCTGGGCAAGGTACAGGGAGACCTGAAGGAAGAAATCCTCCACTTTGCAGACGCTACCATGAACGGAACCGAGTATGCAGTAGATACGGAGAGCTGCATCAGAGGCGTTGCCATCGCAGAGGCAGCACTGAAATCCATCGAAACAGGAGAAGTGGTTACGCTTTCCTTATAAGAAACAGGCATTAAAAAATAAAAAACAGGAGGCGTTTTAGTGGAAGGTAAGAAATTTGACGTAAGAGGTAACATACAGAAGTTTGCTCCTGTAATTTTGATGCTTGCTTTAATGCTTGTGCTGACCATAGTAAACAGAAATTTTCTGACCGCGCAGTCCATTTATAATCTGCTGCTGCAGGTATCGGCCCTAGGTGTTGTGGGACTGGGAGCGATGACCGTGCTTTTGACTGCGGGCATAGATTTCACCGGAGGCTTCGGCCTTTCCCTGGCGGGGGGTTCCGCAGGCGCACTGTACGTATACACCGGCGGAAACAGCGCAGTGCTGGTGGTGGCCGCCGTTGCCATAGGCGCGCTGGTCGGCCTGGTGAACGGCCTGATTATAGTGAAAATGGGGCTGAACCCGTTCATTACCACACTGGCTACCATGTCCGTCTGCAAAGGCGTGTCGATGATCATCTCTGAGGGGCGTCAGGTAAAAATTGAATCTTCATTCCTGCTGAACCTGGGTTCGGGAAAGATTGCAGGAATAATTCCCTGGTCATTCCTGGCGTTTCTGGCAGTTGCGGCGATCATGTATATCCTGATGAACTACACGAAGCTGGGCATATACACCTACGCCATGGGCGGAAATGAGGACGCAGTAGCCTATTCGGGAATCAATAAGGGCCTTTACAAGATACTGGTATACGTAGTTGCGGGTGTCTGTTACGGATTTGCGGCTGTACTGACCAGCTGTCAGGTCAGCGTAATCACCTCCAATATCTCCGGCGACTACCTGATGGACGGCATTGCCGCAGCAGTTGTAGGCGGAACCAGTATGCAGGGCGGAAAAGGAACGGTGCAGGGAGTAGTTATCGGAGCATTCATCATTACGCTGATTACGACAATGCTGAACTTCTTCCGGGTACCCATGCTCCTTCGGGATGTAATCAAGGGACTGATCATTATCGGAATACTGATCTTCGGCGTGGCGATCGATAAGATATCCAGCCGCAAGCGGGCAGCGTGAGAGGGCTGCGCATCAATCACTTCGTAATATATTATATTAATATATTAAAAAACACGGAAAAAAGAAAACAAAGGAGGAAAACAAATGAACAAGAAAATGGTAAGAAGAGGCCTGAGCCTGCTGACAGTTGCTGCACTGGGTGTTTCTGCAATGAGTATGCCAGCGATGGCTGAAGAGGGGGACAAGCCGGTTATCGGTATCGCAATGCTGGATATGACCCAGGAGTTCTTCGTCAACATGATCGAGGGCGGCGACTACGCGGCTGAGGTTTACGGCGTAGACCTGATCTGGAAGAGCGCGGACAGCAACCTGGACAATCAGATCGCGATCATCGAGAACTTCATTCAGCAGGGCGTGGACTGTATCCTGATGGACCCGTACGATGCGGTAGGCCTGATCCCGGTTTGTGAAGAAGCTGCGGCAGCAGGAATCCCGGTCTGCTCCATGGGTAACTTCATCGACTCTGATGCAGTAATCTCCAACCTGTACAACGACCGCGAGGATACCAAGGTGATCGGCGAGCTGGTAGGAAATCTGGTAGGCTCCGGCGACGTTGCCATGCTTTACGGCGCAACCGGAAACTTCGTATCTGACGAGCGTCAGGCAGGATGGGAAGAAGCAATGGAAGAGTTCCCGGATATCAACTGTGAATACTATGAGGTAGGCTGGGACATTTCCGCGACCTTAAAGACCGCTCAGGATATCCTGGCTTCCAATCCGGACATCAAGGCAATCCACAGCTTTTCTGACGGAAATACCGCAGCTGTACAGCAGGCAGTTGAGCAGGCTGGTATGCAGGGCAAGGTAATCATCTCCAGCTACGATGGAAACAAAGACGCCAGCGAAGCAGTAGAAAAGGGAGACTATCTGTGCACACTGCTGACCGGTGCAAAACGTGTTGGCTACTGGAACGTACAGGTTGGCGCAAAGCTGGCTAAGGGCGAAGAGGTTGATGCGAAGAACTATCTGGAATCCTACTTCATTATGACCGAAGAGACTCAGGCTAAGCTGGAAGAGCTGGGCATTGGCTACGAGGGAATGAACGTTGTTGATCCGGCACGCGGAATCGAACTGTTTGACGACCTGTCTGCTTTTGAAAAATAAGAATAAGTGACTGATCAAGGGGGGATATCCGCTGATATTCCCCCCGAAAAATACAGCAATGAAAGAAGGCAGGCTATGACAAATAAGAAAGAAAAAGAATTGAAAAATTCCTTTTTGAAAAAGTATCTGTTTTTACTGGGAATTCTTCTTATCCTGATCGTTGTGTTTTCCGTTGTTGCTCCTGGTTTTTTTTCCGTAAGAACGTTTTTTAATATTATTAAGCAGAATACCTCACTTGCTGTTCTTTCTCTGGGAATTACGTTTATTATCATGCTGGCCGGTACAGACCTTTCGGCCGGTTCCAACATCGCTTTTGCCGGAGTCTGCGGCGCACTGATTATGCAGGCAATGGGCGGAGACGGCCTGGGAGTTGCAGCAGCAGGTTTTGTGGTTACGGTACTTGCCGGCGCAGCTGCCGGCGGTGTAAACGGCATTATGGTCGGCGGAGTAGGAATTAATCCGTTTATGGCCACGCTGGCGATGACCTCGCTGTCGAGGGGGCTGGCAATTTATTTATCCAATTCAAAACGAATTGTCGTGCAGAACGATTTTTACAACTGGTTTGGGCAGAAGAATCTGATCGGCAATGTTCCGGCATCTCTGTTATATCTGGCGGTACTGTTCGTCATTATGTATCTGGTGCTGAACAAAACTACTTTTGGAAGAAAAACCTATGCAGTTGGCGGAAACCCGGTTGCTTCCAGGGCATCGGGAATCAAAACCACAAAACATACGGTCTTTGTGTATCTGATCGGAGGCATGTTCGCCGGATTTGCTTCGGTAATCAATGTCGGCCGTGCCCTTTCGGCTCAGCCTCTTGCCGGTCAGAACGTAGAATTTGATGCAATTACCGCAGTGGTAATCGGCGGCACCAGCCTGGCAGGCGGCACCGGCTCCCTGGTGGGAACCATGATTGGCGCGGCGATTATCGGAACAATCTTTACGGGACTCGGTATGGTAAACGTCTCCCCCTATTTCTCCTACGTGCTGAAGGGAATCCTGATCATCGTATCGCTGTATGTGGATGAGCTCACCAGCAGCGGCCGGGTGAAAAAACCGAGGGGAAAGGCGGCACATGCAGGAGAGGCCCATGCCAAAAACAAGGATGTGGATGTATCCCGCGCCCAGGTGCTGGAGCTGAAAGGCATTGTGAAGGAGTTCCCGGGCGTAAAGGCGCTGGACGGCGTAAACCTGACGGTAAAGCGCGGTACGGTTCACGCGCTGATGGGCGAGAACGGCGCAGGAAAGTCTACGCTGATCAAGATCCTTTCCGGAGTATACCAGAAGGACGGCGGAGAAATCCTGATCGACGGACAGCCGGTATCCATCCACTCTCCGATGGATTCCCAGAAGCTGGGCATTTCTGTGATCTACCAGGAATTTGCCCTGGTACCTGAGCTGTCCATCACACAGAATATCTTCCTGGGCAAGGAGATCGGGGGCCATGGCCCGCTGCTGAACCGGGCGGAAATGAACAAAAAGGCAAAGGAGCTGCTGAAACGGTTTAACCTGAACTTAAGTCCGAACAAAAAGGTGGGAGACTGTACGGTAGGACAGCAGCAGATGATCGAGATTGCAAAGGCAATCGGTTCAGACGCATGGGTAGTAGTTATGGATGAGCCTACCTCTGCAATTACCGAGGCAGAGCAGACCAAGCTGTTTGAGATTATCGAAGAATTAAAGCAGCAGGGAATCGCAATTATTTATATTTCCCACCGTATGTCCGAAATCTTCCAGATTGCGGATGAAATCACCATCCTGCGTGACGGCCAGTATGTGACCAGCGCGCCGGTAGCGGAAATGACCGAAGCCTCCCTGATTAAACACATGGTAGGCCGTGAGCTGAACGATATCTTCAGCAGAGAAAAATTCAAGCCGGGCAAGGCTGTGCTTGAGGTGAAAAATCTGTACCGCAAGGGCGTGTTCGAGCCGATCAGCTTTACCGTCCATGAGGGCGAAGTGCTTGGCTTCTCCGGACTGATGGGCGCGGGACGGACAGAAATCGCCCGTTGTATCTTCGGACTGGATAAGGCAGACGGCGGAGAGATTTATATCAACGGGCAGAAGGTGGATATCCATAGTACGATGGACGCGATCCGTGCAGGTATTGCCTATGTATCTGAGGACAGACGCCGCGAGGGCATTGTCCCGGAGATGGCGATCAGGGAAAATATGACTTTGCCGTCGCTGCCGTGGATCAACAAGGCGTCCTGGATCGATTCCGGGAAAGAAAAGAAGATGACGACGGAGTATATCCAGCGTCTGGCGATTAAGACCCCGTCTATGGAGCAGAAGATCGGCAAGCTGAGCGGAGGAAACCAGCAGAAGGTATGCCTGGGCAAATGGCTCTGCCGTGACCCGAAGCTAATTATCCTGGACGAGCCGACAAGGGGCATCGACGTAGGCGCCAAGGCGGAAATCCACAAGCTGATCGAAGACCTGTGCAGAAGAGGAATCGCGGTAATCATGATTTCCTCCGAGATGCCGGAGGTGCTGGGAGCCAGCGACCGGATCATCGTTCTGTACGAGGGCGTAAAGACGGCAGAGTTTACCGATGTGGAGCATCTGACTCAGGACGAGATCATGATGGCGGCCTCCGGAGCGGATTCTTCAGGCGATGTGGCCTGATCGGGAGATAATCGATGAAAGAGAGTATGAAATGGGTAAACGCCCACTTTACTGCGGCGGATGAAGAAGGGGTTCTGCGGGATACGCAGACCCTGATTCGGAGCCGTTCCTACAACCCGCCCGGCGATGAGACCGCGGCAGCGGCCTTTGCGGCGGAAAAGCTGAAAAACGCCGGGTTTGCGGTTGAGCTGGAAGAGTTTATGCCGAAGCGCTGCAATGTGATTGCCACCTACGGCGATCCGGAGCATATCGGGCTGATCCTGAACGGACACCTGGATGTGGTTCCTGCCTTCGGCGAATGGAAAATCCCGCCGGATCAGGGCGTCAGAAAGGATGGCATTCTCCATGGAAGGGGCAGCTGCGACATGCTCGGCGGAGTGGCGGCCATCCTCAGGGCGGCAGAGCTGATCGGCCGCAGCGGGGTAGAGGCGAAGCAGGGCGTGGCGGTCATTCTGGTGAGCGACGAGGAGGACATGAACCGGGGCATCCGGCATATCCTGGCCACACGGAAGCTGAAGGCCGGGGGCGCGATTATTGCTGAGCCGACCTCCTGTGAAATCCACTTGGGGAACCGGGGATTCAGCTCCTATTATATAGAAACAACAGGCGTAGGCTGCCACGCAAGCAAGCCCTGGGAAGGCGTAAACGCCATCTACAAAATGGGGGATGTCATCAAAAAAGTAGAAGCCTACGCAGAAAGCCTCGCTGAGGTGACAAACCCCTATCTGGGTCAGGCCACGGCCTGCATCGGAACGATTAAGGGCGGCGTAAGGCTGAATACGGTTCCCGATCACTGCGTGATTGAGGTAGAGCGGCGGCTGCTTCCGGGAGAAACCCAGGAGCAGATTCATGGAGAACTGCAGGCGGCAGTGGGAGCGGAAGGGCAGGTAAAGGATCGGTCGTTCTTCCCGGCAAGCCTGATTGACAGCGATCACGAGCTGGTGAAAAAATGCCGTGAGGGTCTGGAGGAGCTGCTTTCTGACAAACCGGTAACTTCTGTATTTACTGCCTGCACAGAGGCAAGTATGTTTTCGGTTCAGTGCGGTATACCGGCCCTTCTGCTGGGCCCGGGCTCCATCAAACAGGCCCATCGTGTAGATGAGTTTTGCCCGGAAAACGAGATTGTAATCTGCGCAAAGCTGTTTGCAGGGCTTTTCTATGAGGCGGCAAAAGGCCGCATGGCCGCAGACACGGCCGCACTCCGGCAGGCGGACGAGCCTCCGGCACATTCTTTGGGTAACTCGTGAAAAATTTAACATAATAAGTGAAAAGCAAAAGGAGGAATTTGCAATGAAAATTTTATACGCTGGCGATGCTTGTACCAAAATCGGCCCCGTGTTTATGGCGTCTCCATTTAATCTGGAAGTAAAAGGAATGACCCATCACGTATGGGGACAGCCGCTGATCGATGCGCTGACGGCAAGAGGCCATGAAGTAACCCATATGAGCGGTGAGGAAGCAATCGGCGCATTCCCGAGAACGGTGGAGGAGCTTGCTCAGTACGATGCATTGATTATCAGCGACTGTGAGTGCGAGGTGCTCTCTCTGTATCCGTTCTGGAACGAATCCGTACCCCAGCCCACCACGAACCGTCTGAAGGCCATCCGCAACTATGTAAAACAGGGCGGCGGCCTGCTGATGATCGGCGGCTGGACCTCCTTCTCCGGCAGATTCGGACACGGCGGATATTATGATACCCCGATCGAGGAGGCGCTTCCGGTAAACTGCTTAAAGGGACAGGACGACCGCGTAGAAATGCCGGAAGGAACCACGATTGACATTAAGGATGCGGCCCATCCGATCCTGGCCGGCATTCCCTGGGATCAGGCTCCCGGCTTTGAAGGCTTCAATAAGATTCTTCCGAAGGAAGGAGCGGATGTGCTTGCTACCATCGGCGACGACGAGGATCAGTACCCGCTGCTGGTAACCTGGGAATATGGAAAAGGACGTTCCATGGCATTTGCCAGCGATTGCTCACCTCACTGGGCTGCTTCATTCCAGCCGTGGGAGTATTACGGGCAGTTCTGGTGCCAGGCACTGGAGTGGTTAGGAGGCTTAGATAAAAAATGATTTATCCCATGTATATAGACGGTGAGTGGGTCACCGTAGAAGGTTCATCGAGAGACGTAGTCAGCCCGGCGACCGGGGAGGTGATCGGCACGATCACTCCCGCAGGCGAGGCTGAGGTAGTGCGCGCCCTGAAGGCAGCTGACCGGGAAAAAGAAAAACTGGAAAAAATGACGGCGTTTGAGCGTGCCGAGCTGTGCAACCGGCTGGCAGATGCCATTGACCATCACC
>JAHZHG010000023.1:0-3812 GCA_019420425.1 Clostridiales bacterium | reverse complement strand
GAGCTGGCCAGGATCAGTGCGCTGGAGATGGGCAAGCCCTACGAGGCGGCCCTGGGCGAGGCAGGCGGAAGCGCCCTGTCCTTCCGGGACGCAGCGGAGCAGATCAAGTGGATGGCTTCGGAAATCCCCTCTGTGCGGGAGAAAAATGTGCATGTATACGCATACCGCAAGCCGGTGGGTGTGTTTGCCGTAATTACCCCCTTTAACTTCCCGATTTGTACAGCGTGCTGCTATTATCTGGCTCCGGGCCTGGCGGCAGGAAATACGATGGTGTGGTTCCCGCCCATCAGCTGTTCTGCGATTGCCAGCGTATTCATGAAATGCGTAGAGGAAGCAGGTATTCCCAGAGGAATGATCAGCATGGTTATCGGTACCTCCGCTGAGGCAAAGACCATCGCCGTAAAGCATCCGCTGACCGCAGGAATCGGCTTTACCGGAAGCACGGCGGCAGGAAACATTATCTGCCGGAATGCAGAGGCCAAGAAAACCCTGATGGAGCTGGGCGGAAACGGCCCGGTGGTTGTACTAAAGGACGCTGATCTGGAGGCTGCCGCGGACGCTATCATGGGCGGAAGCTTCGGCAATTCCGGACAAATTTGTACCAGTACTGAGCGTGTCCTGGTGGATGACAGCGTTGCAGACAAGCTGGTAGAGATCATCCTTTCCAAGATGGACAACTGGAAGGTGGGAGATCCCATGGATCCGACGGTCAACATGGGCCCGGTACACACCATGGATACGGTGGAAACGGTACTTCGTCATACCGAGGATGCACTGGCCAAGGGAGCAAAGGTAGTGAGCGACCACAGCGGTATCGTGGAAGGGATGCCGACAAAGAATTACCTGTATCCGACGGTAATCGACCATGTGTCCAGGGATGCATTGATTAATATAGAAGAAACCTTTGGCCCGGTAGTGGCCCTGGTTCGCTTTACGGATGAATCCGAGATCCGCCCGCTCATCGAGATGAGCCCCTATGGACTGGCGGCGGGCATATTTACCCAGGATCTGAAGAAGGGGATGCGGATGGCGGAATCCATGCGCTTTGGTTATGTAAATATCAACTCCGGCAGCAACTACTGGGATTGGACCTTCCCGGCGGGCGGCGCTGGCGGAAGCCAGTCCGGCTTTGGCAGAAGCGGCGGAAAGTGGAGCATCATGGAAATGTCAGAGGAACGGACCGTTACGGTAAATCTGAATATTTAAGACAGAGAAACGAGGCATTGAAGGAGAACAATATGGAACACGTAATGATGAGATGCCATAGCTGCGGCGGAGAATTTCCTATAGGCCCCTTAAGTGCCTGCCCGGACTGCGGCGGAATCCTGACGGTAGAATATACGAAGGAATTTTTACGGGAAGCAGGCGCGGTGCTGAAAACCGGAAAACGGACCTGCATGTGGGATTATTGTGCCGTAATGCCGGCGGTGGATGAAGCGCAAGTGGTCACCTTCCGGGAGGGAGGCACGCCGCTGGTACACAGTACGGAGATCGCCGGCGAGCTGGAAATGCCCGGGCTGTATTTCAAAGACGAGACAAAGAATCCTACCGGCTCCTTTAAGGATCGCTCTGTTTCCGTCTGCGCATCCATGGCGAAGGCGTTTGGCTGTCCCGGCGTGGTCGTCTCCTCCTCCGGAAACGGGGGAGCGGCGACAAGCGCCTATGGAACAAAGGGAGGGCTGGACACCATCATCTTTGTTCCAGAAAAGACCCCGGTGGGAAAGGTGGCGCAGGCGATCGCCTACGGCGGCAGCGTGATTAAGGTAAAGGGCAATTTTTCCCGGTCATACCGCGCTGCCGTGGAGATGGCAGAGAAGAAAAACTATATGAACGTGACCACCACCTTCCTGAGCCCCTTTGGGCTGGAGGGATACAAAACGATTGCCTATGAGCTGTACGATCAGCTGGGCAGGTCCCCGGATTTTATCCTGATCCCGGTGGGCGCGGGTCCTGTACTTTACGGCATCTATAAGGGCTTTTCGGAGCTGAAGCGGATGGGGTTTGTGGACAAGATCCCGCGCCTGGTCTGCGTTCAGGCAAAGGGCTGCGCCCCGATTTCTGAGGCGTGGATGGAAAACCGGAAGGTGGTCAGCTGCCCGAATCCGGACACCGTTGCCTCGGCAATCAGCGATCCGCTGATCGGCTATGAGCGGGACGGGGATATCACCGTGGATGCCATTATGGCAAGCGGCGGATACGCAGTGGCTCTGGAGGATGAGGTGATCCTGGAGGCCGGCCGGGAGCTGGCCAGAAAAGAGGGCCTTTTTGCGGAGGCATCCTCTGCGGCATCGCTGGCTGCACTGAAGGAGCTGCTGGCAAAGGGAGTAATCTCCACAGGGGATACCTGTGTCTGCCTGATTACCGGACACGGCCTGAAGGACAGCGCGGCATACGTGCCGAAGGACATGGAAATCGCAGTAATTGACACGATTGCGGATCTAAAGGAGTAAACGGAACAGATGAGAATAGAGTGGAGCAGTACAAGATCCCCTCAGTTCCGGGAGGTGACGAAAGCGGATATTGCCGTGGTGGTAGTGGGCTCTCTGGAGCAGCACGCAAACCACCTGCCTGTGGGAACGGATGTTTTTCTGGGAAATGCAGTGGCGGCTGCCGCGGCAGAGCGGTCAGCGCGGCGGGTTTATCTCCTTCCGCCGGTGACCTACGGGTTTTCTGCCCATCACATGGATTTTCCGGGCAGCATCACGCTGAAGCAGCGTACGCTGGCAGCGATCCTGGAGGAGATTGGAGACGGTGTTTTTCACAACGGGTTTTCCAATCTGGTATTTTTAAATTCCCACGGAGGAAATAGCGCCGCCATTCATCTTGCAGTGAATGAATTGGGGAGCCGAAACGAGGGAAAAAAGGTAGTCACCCTGCGGTACTGGGATTTCCTGAGGGAATATATCGGAGAACTGCGGGAAAGCCCGATGGGAGGAATGGGCCATGCCGGCGAGCTGGAGACCTCTTTGATGCAGTATCTCTGGCCGGGGATGGTTACGGATGAATGGCAGGAGTACCGGCTGGCGGAAGGAAATGAATGGCATCATCCCGACATGTTTGCGGCCAACCGGATAACCACCTACCAGAAATTCAGCGATATTTCCCCCTGGGGAAACGTAGGGGTATGCGACAGGGCGTCTGCGGAAAAAGGAGGGAAGATCCTGCAATATCTGAGCCGGGAAATCGGAGCGTTTTTTGACGGATATTTTATCTGATTGTTTAAGTTTAGGAGGAGAACAGGATGATACGGTTAAGTGAGACGGCATTGCAGATGCAGGATTCCGGCATCCGGGCAATGTTTGAGCTGGCAAAGGATTACGACCAGGTGATTAACCTGTGTATAGGCGAGCCGGGCTTTCCCACTCCCCTGAATGTAATCGAGGCCGGCAAGGAGGCCCTGGATCTGGGCTATACCAAATATACCTCAAATGCAGGAATACTTCCCCTGAGGGAAGAGCTCTCCAGAAAGCTTTTGCGGGAAAATGGGATCACCGCAGATCCGGAGACACAGGTTATCGTGACTGCCGGAGGCGTGGAGGCAGTGCTGCTGGCCATTCTGGTTACGGTGAACCCCGGAGATGAGGCGCTGGTACCCACACCCTGCTGGCCCAACTATGACAAACAGCTCCAGATCGCCGGAGGCAGAATGGTTCCGGTGCCGTGTACGGAGGAGAACTGCTTTGTGCCTAAGGCAGAAGACATCGAGTCCCGGATCACGGAAAAAACAAAGGCGCTGATTTTAAACTCGCCCAATAATCCCACGGGAGCTGTCATCCCGCGAAGCGAGCTGGAACGGATACGTGAAGTCGTAC
>JAHZHG010000229.1:4917-5250 GCA_019420425.1 Clostridiales bacterium | reverse complement strand
TCGTGGGAAGGATCATGATTCCCAGAACAATGGACGCGGCCAGCATACTCTGTCCTTTGCCTCCGAACACTTCCCGAATAAAGGGAACCAGAACAACCATACCGAAAAATCCATAGATAATGGACGGGATGCCTGCCAGAAGCTCCACCAGCGGCTTTACCCACCGGTACACCTTCTTCGGGCAATACTTCGCCATGAACACTGCGGTAAACAGTCCCACCGGCACCCCAAGGATAATCGCTCCTCCCGTTACATAAATGCTGCCCAAAATCATAGGCAGGATTCCAAACTTGTTATTTCCGGGCTTCCAGGTTGTTCCTGTCAGAAAATCCC
>JAHZHG010000229.1:0-4907 GCA_019420425.1 Clostridiales bacterium | reverse complement strand
CCAATCTTCGCCATGCCTGGGATTCCATTTGCAAACAGAAACACGCAGATGAGAGCCACCGCCAAAACACAGACACAGGCGGATAATCCGAAAATAACCTGCATGATCATTTCTTTCCGTTCTTTCATTTCTTCTCCGGTCTCATCTGTTGCCGCCGCGGGTCTTATTCCCGCGGCAGCTGTCCTCAGTTACTGGGCCAGTTCCTCCCAGGTCAGGGTTTCGCCAACGTATACGCTCTTTACCTGCTCGCTGGTCAGCTCTTCTGTCGGGTTGTCATTGTTTACGATTACTGCAATACCGTCCATCGCAATTGTGGTGGGAACAAGGCCTGCCTCCAGCTCGCTGTCCTTTAACTCCCTGGATGCCATTCCGATATCGCAGATGCCTTCCTGCGTGGAGGTCATTCCTGTGGTAGAATCGCTGGTCTGAATCTCAATCTCTGCGTTTGCATTTACTTCAAGGTATGCTTCCTTCAGCTTTTCCATTACCGGAGTTACGGAAGAAGAACCGGCAACAACAACCTTTCCTTCCGGAGTCTCCCCTGCATAAGCTTCTGCCTCATCCTCTACCGGGATGTAGCCGTTCTCCTCGATCACTGCCTGGCCTTCAGCGCTCATGATGTAATCAACAAAGGCCTGAGCAGCCTCGCTCAGCTCGCCGTTTACTGCAATATTGAACGGTCTGGCAATCGCATATGTACCGTCCTTAATCGCCTCTACGGAAGGAGCAACCCCGTCAATCTTTACTGCCTTAACCGTATCATTCAGCGATCCAAGGGAAATGTAGCCGATTGCATATTCATCCTGAGCTACGGTGGTCATCATTACTGAGGTATTATTGGTAATTGCCGCTTCTTCCGTGGTCATATCCACCTTCTCGCCGTTCTCGTCCTTTTCCTCTATACCGAACAGCTCGATGAACGCTCCTCTTGTACCTGATCCATCCTCTCTGGAAATAACTGAGATCTCGGTAGCTGTGTCAAAGTCTTCGCTTGCGTTTACGGTTAAGCCGCCAAGTGCGCTAAGTGCCATTGCTGCGGTTAATACGGTTCCCATTACTCTTTTTTTCATACAAATTCTCCTCACTTGCGTTATGCTTTTCTGGTTACGGTTCTTTCAAACCTGTCTTTATCTTAAAATTTATATGTAAAAATAAAAATCACCCGGATGTAAAATCCGGGTAAAATGTAGGTGATATACCATTTATGGAATTGCTGTTTTTCTACAGGGGGAACCGGACGATCGCTTTGAACAGATCCCCGTCTACCTCTATGGTAAAGCTGCCTCCCTGCAGCTCCACAAAGCTCTTGACAATCGACAGGCCCAGGCCGCTTCCTTCTGTATTTCTGGATTTGTCTCCGCGGATGAACCGTTCGGTCAGGTGATCCACCTCTTCCCCCAGCTCCATGGCGGATATGTTCTTCAGGGTAATCTCTGCCGTCTCGGCATCCGCCGCCATACTCAGCCACACCCGCGTTCCCGGCAGAGCGTACTTTACCGCGTTTACCAGCAGGTTCTCCATCACCCGGTACGTCTTTTCCCCGTCCAGCTCCAGGACAACCCGCTCCTCCGGCACGGCCATGCGCATCTCCAGATTGGCCGACTTCATCTGGTCTTCCTGCTCCCAGGCTGCCTGGCGCACAATCTCACACAGATCCACCGGCTGCTTATCCAGCTGGATATTTCCGCTGGCCGCCTTGCTCACCTCGAACAGATCCTCGATCAGCTTTTTCAGGCGCAGGGATTTCCGGTCCAGGATGTCCACGTAGCTGCGCCGCTCCTCCGGGGTGATCGTCTCATCCTTCAGCAGGTTGACATACGTGATGATTGCCGTCAGCGGGGTTTTCAGATCATGGGAAACATTGGTAACCAGCTCGGTTTTCATGTTCTGGCTTTTCATTTCTTCCTCCACCGCCTTTTTAAAGCCCTGGTTTACCCTGGCCAGCTCTGCCTTCAGCCCTTCAAACAGCCCCAGATCCTCCGTGATCTCCACCTGAAGATTTCCCCGGGCCATCTCTCTGGTGGCCTCTAAAAGAAGCCGGTACTGCTGTTTTACCCGTTCCACATACCGGTGCAGCAGGAAAAACAGCACCACGGAATAAATGATTATCCCCACAAGCCCCCAGTACCACATGACGCAGCAGAGCAGTAAAATAATGAAATTGGCCCCGACAAGCTTCAGCAGCCAGCGGTCGGAGCGGTCGCTCAGATCGATACGCTTTATGCTGTCGATAAACGCCCGTATCATCCCCTTTCCGCTTCCGTACGCCTGCTTTATCCAGCGCGGAAGCATCATCCGTTCCCGGACAAACCGTTCCACACCCATGTCCAAAATCTGGGCCAGTACCATAACCGCCACGGTCCAGGAACCGTAAATCGCCAGATAAACCAGCATATTGATCAGGCCGTAAAGCAGCACGCTGTTTCCCCAGCCGTCCCGCACATACTGCAGGCACAGGGAAAGGCTCAAGCCCTGGCAGGCGCAGACAATAACAATCGCGGCAATCGCAGCCTCCGCCGGTATCCGTTGAATAAGCCCTGCCTCCCGCCTCAGCCGCCTGAACGGAGGGAGGCAGAAAGCCCAGATACCCAGAATGGCCAGCATCATCCCGTATACTGTGCCGATTTCACTGATCTCCTCGTAGTAATACGCCGCATCTGTACTTCCCCACCAGGTGATACTGCTGCTTACTCCCGGATAACACGCTATGGTAAACAATCCGGCAGACGCCACCAGCAGAACCGCCGCTACTGCTCCCCTATTGCTTTTCGATCTTGTAGCCAACACCCCACACCACCTTTAAGTATTTCGGATTTCTCGGGTTTACCTCTATCTTGGTCCGGATATTCCGGATATGTACCATAATTGTCTCTGTCGAAATCGCCCGCTCGTTCCACACCCGCTCGTATATCTCATCCGCAGAAAATACACGGCCGGGATTGCGCATCAGCAGGGCCAGAATTTTAAATTCCAGCGGGGTGAGGGAAACCGTCTCCCCGTCCACCGTACATTCCACAGTGTCCTCGTTCAGCTCCAGGCCGCCGATACAGTAGCAGTGCTCCTTCTCCTGTTTCTGTTCTCCCGCCATCTTCAGGTAACGGGAGTATCTGCGCAGCTGGGAATTTACCCTGGCCAGCAGCTCCATCGGCGCAAAGGGCTTGGTTACATAATCGTCCGCCCCGATATTCAGTCCGGTGACCTTGTCAATCTCCTCTGATTTTGCCGAGAGCATAATGACCGGGAAGTCGTATTTCTCCCGCAGCCGCATGACCATGGTGATTCCGTCCATCACCGGCATCATGATGTCCACAATCGCCAGATGGATTTCCTCTGTATCCAGAATCTTCAGCCCTTCCGCTCCGTTTAATGCCTTAAACACCGTATAGCCCTGATTCTTCAGGTAAATTCCCACACCATCCAGTATTTCCTTGTCGTCCTCAACCACTAAAACATGATAATTTTCCATTTCTGCCTCCAACTATTCTGTCCGTTTCAACCGTGATTCCGTTCTCTCATTATAAAAGGGTTCTATATAATGTTGCAAGTCTTTGCCCGATTATTTTTATATCCCGTTCTTCGGCGATCCTCCGGCCTGCCGCGGACAAATCGGGCAGCTCCCCCTCCAGAAAGCTGCGTATCCGCAGGGCAAACTCCTGTTTGCCGGAAGCCTTCCACACCTCTCTTCCGTCCCCAAGCCAGCCCTCATAGACCGGTATGTCCCTGGTCAGTACAGGCAGCTCCATGGACAGGGCCTCCAGCAGCACAATCCCTTCCGTCTCCTCCCAGGTGGGGAAGAGGAACAGATCGCTGCCGCCGTAGGCGTCCCGCAGCTCCTCCCGGTTCAAAAACCCGGCAAAGCAGAGGTTCTCCGGGGCATGGGCCATCGCCTGCCGGATATGGCGCGGGAGCAGGCCCCTTGGCGCAGCCCCGCACCAGACAAACCGGCAGCCCGGGAACCTCCAGGCCAGACTGATCACATCCAGTATGCCCTTTCGTTCAATCGGCAGGCCCACACACAGCACAACCCGGTTTGCATCGGTAAAGCCAAACCGTTTCCGGAAGCGTTCCCGCTGCCCCGGTTCTTTCCGGAAAAATTCCGTATCCACGCCATTGGAAAGGGGGACGATGGGATTTTTCAGTCCGTAGGAGGCCAGAAGCCTTCGGGAATATTCCGTAGGGGTAAGCACCAGATCCGCCTGGCTGTAGCATTCCACCAGCCACCGTCTGAACAGCCCTGCCGCCCGATTGGAGCCGATAAAGGAATTGCGGAAGTCCTCCTGGGTGGAGTGCCCGTGGCAGACCACCTTTTTTCCGGCCCTTCTGGCACGGCCGGCCATACGTCTGGCATCCGGCAGCACAGTATTGATGTGCACAATATCATATTCCTCATCGGGATTCTCCGTAAAGGAAATTCCGCAGCCGGCCATCGCCGCCTCCTGATGGCAGATGGCCCGGCCTACTCCACTGCCTTCTACCAGCCCTCTGCCCCCTGTATACAGTAAAATCTTCATTCTCCGCCTCCCCGCCTACAGCACTGCCCGGGCAGCCGCGTAGAGTCCCATGCTGTACAGTGCGATGGATACCGGCTTTGCCAACAGAATAATCGCAATAAACCGCCGCAGGCTCATGTTCGTCACACCGGCCAGAAAACAGAGCAGATCATCCGGGGCCATGGGAAAGAAAATGGCGGCGGCAAAGCACCAGTCAAATTTCTTTCCTCCTTCCAGCCATTTGCTGTATTTATCGTATGCTTTTTTGTCCGTGAGCTTCTGTACCAGCGGCCTTCCATACCGCCTGGCCAGCAAAAAGGCAAGCGTCGATCCTGCGCATATGCCCACGTAATTATAAACAAAGCCCCAAATCGGCCCAAAGAGCAGGACTCCTGCAAGCGTGCTTACCCCTCCCGG
>JAHZHG010000228.1 GCA_019420425.1 Clostridiales bacterium | reverse complement strand
AAAGGGACATTTCTCATCACCAAATCGGGAGATAAGGTATGCGGCGCATTAAAACTCTCGAAGTTTACCCTGTACAATTATCTGGATATTGTACGCGCAGAATAAGGACAAACGCATAGCCCGGGTATCGGATTTTCTCTGATCCCCGGGCTTATCTGGTTTATCAGGCCCTACACCTCGAGCTCGATTTTTCGATTGGTTTTCTGGTACTGGTAGTACCGCACTCCTGCCGTATCCATCATCCGCTTGGACGCCAGTACGGCCGGCGTATCCGCGTACTTGTCCTGGGCATAGATTACCGTTTTGATGCCGCATTGGATGATCGCCTTGGCACATTCGTTGCATGGGAAAAGGGACACATACAGCTTTGCCCCTTCCAGGCTGCCTCCGCGGTAGTTCAATATCGCATTCAGCTCACTGTGCACCGTGTAGACATACTTTGTCTCCAGGCCTTCCCCTTCCCTTGCCCAGGGAAATTCATCATCCGAGCAGCCATTGGGAAATCCGTTGTAGCCCACAGACAAAATCCGGTTGTCCGCGCCCACAATGCAGGCCCCCACCTGCGTATTCGGATCCTTGGAACGCATTCCCGACAAAATGGCTATCCCCATAAAATATTCATCCCAGGTAATATAATCTTGGCGCTTTCCCGTCATCATCCCCATCCCTCTCCTTGGTGTGCGCTTTATTTCGTTCCGAAAATACGGTCGCCTGCATCGCCCAGGCCGGGCACAATATAGCCGTGGTCATTCAGATGATCGTCCAGCGCTCCCACATAGACATCCACATCCGGATGAGCCTCCTGCATCCGCTTTACGCCCTCCGGCGCGGCGATAATGCACATGAAACGGATGTTTTTCACGCCCTTGTCCTTTAGCATCTGGATCGCAGCCACAGAGGAGCCTCCGGTGGCCAGCATGGGATCGACAACAAAAATATCCCGCTCGTCGCAGTCAGCCGGCAGCTTGCAGTAGTATTCCACCGGGTTCAGGGTCTGGGGATCACGGTACAGGCCGATATGGCCCACCTTTGCCGCCGGGATCATGGCCAGCATACCGTCCACCATTCCTAAGCCCGCGCGGAGAATCGGCACCACGGCCAGCTTCTTTCCGCTTAGTTCTTTCACCGTCGTCGTACAGATCGGCGTCTCGATCTCCACGTCCACCAGCTTCAGATCCCGCGTTGCCTCATAGCACATCAGCATGGCAATCTCGCTGATCAGCGCGCGAAAGTCCCTTGATCCTGTCTCCGTCCTGCGGATTAATCCAATTTTGTGCTGGATCAGCGGGTGATCCATAACGGTAACCTTTGACATATCTTTCCCTCCAGGTAATTTAAAATTTATTTTTTTCGCAGGATCAGCGTTCAATCAGGCCGATTCTGCGTTTGTGCCGCTCGCCTTCCGAAAACGGGGTATTTAAAAATGTTTCCAGAATCTTCAGTGCAAGTCCGGGGCCGACCACGCGCCCGCCCAGGGCCAGGATATTTGCGTCGTTATGCTCTCTCGTCGCTTCGGCCATAAAGCAGTCCGTACACAGCGCCGCCCGGATCCCCGGATACCGGTTTGCCGCGATGGAGATGCCTATGCCAGTGCCGCAGATCAGCACTCCCTTTTCACATTCTCCGGTCAGAATCGCCTCGGCTACCTTTTTGGCATAAACCGGATAGTCCACCGCCTCCGGGCCGTTGCATCCAAAATCTCTGTAGGCGATTCCCTGCTTATCCAGATAAGCCTTTACCTCCTGCATCAATTCGTATCCGCCGTGGTCACAGCCCAATGCTAACATAACAGCTCCTCCTCGTTTAATTTGATTACCAGTTTTTTAATCCAGCCGTCCAGTGTCTCAAAGCACTTTCCGTACTCCTGCAGCGAACCGCCGTAGGGGTTCTCCAGCTCTCCGCTCTCTCCCACATATTCATTCAGCGAATGCAGGTTCTTTACATTGGCAAATTCCTGATAGATTTTGCTTTTGTGCGCCTCTTCCAGGACGAGAACCAATGTCCGTTCGTCAAAATCCTCCTCCAGCAGCGGCTCGCTCATATGATCCTTCATCGACAATCCGTTGCTGGCCAGGATCGCCTCAGCCTTCTGATTGATCGGCTCAGGAAACAGCACGACCAGTCCCTTGGACTCGATCAGCAGATCCTCCAGCAGAAACTTGCTCTGCATGATCGCCTCAGCCATCGGAGCGGTTGCCGTATCACTGGTACTGACAAAAATCAGCTTATCGTATCGTTTCAACTGCCCATCTCCTTCCTCATCCGGACGGTCATACCGTGATTATCTGATGACCTGCCGCCTTAATCAGGCGATTCATAATCGCCTGTCCCATCTGCGGGGTTTCGAAGGACTCGGAGTAAATCGCCGCCACCTCCATATGATCAAATTCCCGCAAAATCCGATAAAGATGTCTGGCAATCGAGCCTTCATCTGCCCGGCTGCCCGCCGACACGACGATTCCCCGGGGATAGTCTGCAAAGGATTCGTCGGTTGCAATGATGCCGACGCTTTTCCCTGCTTTTTCTGCTTCTGCCGCCAGCTCCCGTATCTTTGCCTTAACCGCTTCCTGCTCTCCCTCAACGATCGTCAGACTGGCCCTGGGCGCGTAGTGGCGGTATTTCATGCCCGGAGCCTTTGGCCGCAGATTGGGATCGTCCGTCAGCAGAGCCTGATCCAGCTCCACCGCTCCGATCACCCCGGCAAGCATTTCCTCATTGATGTAGCCCGGGCGGAGGATTACCGGATCATCGCCGGTCAAATCCACGATGGTGGACTCCAGTCCGATACCCACGCTCCCGCCGTCAATGATCATTTCGATTTTTCCGTCCATGTCCTCTTTTACATGGGCGGCCAGGGTCGGACTGGGCCGTCCGGAGGTGTTTGCGCTGGGCGCGGCAATGTACCCGCCGCCCGCCCGGATCATCGCCAGCGCTACCGGATGCTTTGGCATACGCACGGCCACGGTGTCCAGACCTCCCGTTGTCCCGTAAGGCACGCAGTCCGCTTTCTGAAAAATCATGGTCAGCGGCCCCGGCCAGAAGGCCTGAGCCAGGCGCTTTGCCGCCTCGGGAATCTCCCGTACGATCTTTGGCAGCGCCTCCATATCTGCGATGTGCACGATCAGCGGATTGTCCGACGGGCGTCCCTTGGCCGCATAGATCTTTTTCGCCGCGTTCTCGTCCAGCGCATTCGCTCCCAGGCCGTATACCGTCTCTGTGGGAAATGCCACCAGACCGCCCTGTCTCAAAATCCGGCCCGCCCGTTCAATCCCCTCCGGTTCGGGCCCCTGCTGCATATTCTCAATCACTGTGTTCATGACTGTCTCATTTCCTTCATCAAAATCCGGCCGGATTCGGCCCGTGTTTATGTACAGTATAACACTTTGTATCGATTAAGGGAACTGTTTTTCGAATTTTGATTAATGCTTGTATTGCGCCAAAAACAATGTTAAAATAAACGCAAACGCGCATTCTGCACCAATTACGCAGACGGGGAGGAGCATATTTATGAGTGAAGAAATCAAAGCAACTACTGAAACACCGGCAGAATCCATGGCCGACTACGAACGGGAGCTGGACGCTTCTTTTCAGACCATCAACGAGGGAGACATCATCACCGGCACGGTAATCGGCGTTTCCGAAGAGGAAATCGTTCTGGATCTGCGCTATTACACGGAGGGCGTAATCCGCGTAGAGGATGCCAGCGATGACCCCGCTTTTTCCATGAAAGACATCGAAGTAGGCCAGAGCCTTTCCGCAACGGTTATCCGCCGCGACGACGGCAACGGACGCCTGCTGCTTTCCCTGAAGGAGGCCGTCTCCGTTCTGGCATGGGACAAGCTAAAGGCGCTGTACGAGTCTCAGGAGAACATCCATGTCAAGGTTTCCGGCGTAGTAAATGCCGGCGTAGTTACCTATGTAGAAGGCATTCGCGGTTTCATCCCCGCTTCCAAGCTTTCCCTGAACTACGTAGAGGATCTGAACGAATATCTGGGCAAGGAGCTGGACGTGCGGGTCATCACCGTAGACGAAGAAGCCAAAAAGCTGGTTCTCTCCGCCAAAGAAATCCTGCGTGAAAAAGCCGCCGAGGAATACAAGCAGAAAGTATCCAACGTGGAGATCGGCCTTGTCACCGAGGGTACCGTAGAAACCCTGCAGCCCTACGGCGCATTTGTCAACCTGGGCAACGGCATGTCCGGCCTGGTTCACATTTCCCAAATCAGCACCAAGCGCATCAAGCATCCGTCCGCCGTCCTGAAGGAAGGCCAGACGGTTAAGGTAAAGATCATCGGCGTGAAGGACGGCAAGATCAGCCTCAGCATGAAGGCGCTTGAGGACGTAGCCGCAGAGGAGATCACCGAAGAAGCCATCGAGATCCCGGAAACCGAGTCCCTGACCACCAGCCTTGGTTCCCTGTTCAAAAACATCAAGCTGAACTAAACGCAATACCCCTCCGGGAAGCCTGCCTTATCGCAGCTTTCGGAGGGGTTTTTTTGTCTTTTCATCCGCTTAACTCTGTTTTTCTCCTTCCAGATATGCGATCACACCCACGCAAAGCGCTTCTGCTACCTTTTCCTGATATTCCGGCGTTTTCAGCTTTTCCAGCTCTCCGGGATTGCTTAAAAAGCCGCATTCCGCGATGACGGCTACGCTTTCTGAGCGTTTCAGCATGTAGTAGCTGGTATTGGCCTTGATCGTCCGGGGACGCTCCACCTCAAGGCCCCTGTTTAAGCTCTCCTGCAGGCATCCGGCCAGCTTTTCCGCCTCCGCGGAATGCGCAAAATAAAATACCTGCGGCCCGCAGACAGAAGGATCGCTATAGCTGTTCTGATGTACACTGATCGTCGCCAGCGGCTTCTTCTCTGCAATCAGCGCACACCGCTTCTGCATATCCTCCGCTTTTTTATTCCCGCTTCCTGCCTCATACAGCCCCGTATCCTCCGTCCTTGTCATGGCCACCTCATAGCCCCGCTGCTCCAGCCTGCCCTTCAGCAAAAGGGATATACTCAGGTTAATCTCCTTTTCCTTTGTCCCGTCCGGCCCCACCATTCCCGGGTCTTCCCCGCCATGTGGCGGCAGTCTATTGTGCCAGTTTACCTGCCTTCTTCGTAATAAAGCGCGCCAATCGGTAAATCAGATTTGCCAGAAGTACGCACAGGGCCATCAGGACCAGATAAGCTGCCGCGCTCTTCCCCAGCCCCAGGTATCTGCTCCGGTCACGGCTCACGTCATTCATCAAATGCAGAACCATC
>JAHZHG010000227.1:2907-5282 GCA_019420425.1 Clostridiales bacterium | reverse complement strand
TAAGATTCTCGGCAACGGTACGCTTACAAAGAAGCTCACCGTAAAGGCAAATGCATTCAGCGAGAGTGCAAAAGCAAAAATTGAAGAGCTTGGCGGAACAGCCGAGGTGATTTAATGTTAGAAACATTGCGCAATGCACTGAAGGTCAAAGAGATACGGAAGAAAATCTTCTTTACTCTTATGATGCTGGTTGTGATCCGTTTTGGGTCACAGCTGCCGGTGCCTGGCGTAGATAGGGAGTATTTTTCCAGATGGTTTGCCCAGCAGTCTGCTGACGCGTTCAGCTTCTTCTCTGCATTTACCGGCGGATCATTCGAAAAGATGTCAATATTTGCGCTGAATATCTCACCGTATATCACATCATCCATTATCATGCAGCTGATGACCATTGCGATTCCCAAGCTGGAAGAGCTGCACAAGGATGGTGAGGATGGCAGAAAGAAGATCCAGGCAATCACCCGTTACCTGACGGTTGGTCTGGCGCTGATCGAGTCTATCGCTATGGCAATCGGCTTTGGAAGATCCGGTCTGATTCCGGATATGAATGTCCTGAGCGTATTGATGGTTGTCGTTGCGCTGACTGCCGGTTCCGCATTCCTGATGTGGGTAGGAGAGCGGATTACCGAAAACGGCGTAGGAAATGGTATTTCTATCGTCCTGATGATCAATATCCTTTCCAGAGTACCCCAGGATATTACATCTCTGTACTCCACCTTTGTACAGGGTAAATCCCTGGCCAAGGCAGCTCTGGCTGTGCTGATCATTCTTGCCGTTATCGTACTCACTGTGGTTCTGGTTATTGTGCTGAATGATGCACAGAGAAGGATTCCGGTACAGTACTCCAAAAAAATGCAGGGACGTAAGATGGTAGGCGGACAGTCCACACATATTCCGCTGAAGGTAAATACCGCCGGCGTAATTCCGGTAATCTTTACCTCATCCCTGATGTCCATTCCGTCCATGATCGTCGCCTTTACCGGCGCAGATCTGGGTACCGGAGTGGGAGCTACCATTGTCGGCATGCTGAATCAGAACAACTGGTTCAAAATCAACCAACCGATCTATTCCATCGGACTGATTCCGTATATTGTGCTGACTGTATTCTTCGCTTATTTCTACACATCCATCACCTTCAACCCGTTGGAGGTTGCGGATAATATGAAAAAGCAGGGCGGGTTCATCCCGGGTATTCGTCCCGGAAAGCCGACGTCCGATTATCTGAACAAGATTTTGAACTACATCATCTTCATCGGTGTTGTTGGTCTGGTTATTGTAGTGCTGATCCCGGTATTCTTCAACGGCGTGTTCGGCGCATACGTTTCCTTCGGAGGAACGTCTATCATCATTATCGTAGGCGTAATCCTTGAGACCTTAAAGCAAATCGAATCTCAGATGCTGGTTCGTAATTATAGGGGCTTTTTAAGCGAATAATCAGTGTGCTGGCTGCTTGCCTCTTCCCTCGGGAGGATGGCGGGCAGTTTGGTGCACTGAACTACTATATGAGACAATTTCATGGAATCTTTCAGGAGGGCGAGAACATGAAAATCATTATGCTGGGTGCCCCGGGAGCAGGAAAGGGAACACAGGCAAAACAAATTGCCGCAAAGTATCAGATTCCCCACATTTCCACCGGTGACATTTTTAGAGCAAACATCAAAAACGGAACAGAGCTTGGGAAAAAGGCGAAAACCTTTATGGATCAGGGCCTGCTGGTTCCTGATGAGCTGGTTGTAGACCTGGTTGTAGACCGTGTATCCCAGGACGATTGTGCAAACGGCTATGTGCTGGACGGCTTCCCGCGGACGATTCCCCAGGCAGAGAGTCTGGATGCGGCGCTGGCGGCAAAAGGCGACGCCGTGGACGTGGCAATCGACGTGGACGTTCCGGATGAAAATATTGTCAGCCGTATGAGCGGCAGACGTGCATGCGTAGGCTGTGGTGCAACATACCATATTCAATATAACCCGACAAAGAAAGCAGATGTCTGCGATGTCTGCGGAGAAAAGCTGATCCTCCGTGACGACGACAAGCCGGAGACGGTACAGAAGCGTCTCAGCGTTTACCATGAGCAGACTCAGCCGCTGATTGCGTATTACAGCAAGGCGGGCAAACTGAAAACCGTGGACGGCACGGTGGATATGGAAGAAGTATTCCGGGCCATTACTGCAATTTTAGTAGAGTAAACCATGTCAGTATCGATTAAGTCTGCAAGAGAGATTGAACTGATGAGAGAGGCCGGAAGGCTTCTGGAAATCACACACAACGAGCTGGAAAAGGCCATCCGTCCGGGAATCTCCACCCTGGAGATCGACCGTCTGGGTGAGCAGATTATCCGCAGCTTCGGCTGTGTACCGAATTTTCTGAATTATAACGGA
>JAHZHG010000227.1:393-2897 GCA_019420425.1 Clostridiales bacterium | reverse complement strand
ATTTGCGTATCAGTGAATGATGAGGTTGTACATGGAATACCGAACAAGCATCGGATTCTCCGGGAGGGCGATATCGTCAGCCTGGATGCCGGTCTGATTTACAAGGGAATGCACTCCGACGCAGCCCGCACCCATGCCGTGGGAAAGGTATCGCCGGAAGCGCAGAAGCTGATGGACGTGACAAAGCAGTGCTTCTTTGAGGGCATCCGCTATGCCAAGGCAGGCAATCATCTCCATGAGATTTCCGCTGCCATTGGCGCCTACGCGGAATCCTTTGGCTATGGCGTAGTGCGGGATCTGGTCGGCCACGGCATTGGCCATCAGCTCCACGAGGATCCCCAGATTCCCAACTTTAAGCAGCGTACCAGAGGAGTTCGCCTGGTGCCGGGCATGACACTGGCGATCGAGCCGATGATCAACATGGGTACCTGGGAGGTTGCCTGGCTGGACGACGACTGGACGGTAGTGACAGTGGACGGATCCCTTTCCGCCCACTACGAAAACACCATCCTGATTACCGACGGTGAGCCGGAAATCCTTACCCTGGGAAGGGTCTGAGCAGCCTATGAAGGAAATCAAGGCCGGGATGCTGGCCAGATCTTTGGCCGGACATGACAAAGACAGCTATTATGTGATCCAAAAGCTGGAGGCGGATTTCGCCTGGCTGGTAGACGGAAAAACCAGAACGCTGGAAAAACCCAAAAAAAAGAAACTGAAACATCTGCAGCTGATCAAACAGGAGCCTGCGCCTGACACACTGAAGGACGATCCTTCCATCCGCAGGACAATCCGCTCATACAGAAAAATTCAGGAGGACTGAGCATGGCAAAAACAGATGCGATTGAAGTAGAAGGCATTGTTCTGGAGAAACTGCCGAACGCAATGTTTAAGGTGGAACTGGAAAACAAGCACGTGGTACTGGCACATATCAGCGGAAAGCTGAGAATGAACTTTATCCGAATCCTTCCGGGAGACAAGGTAACCATTGAGCTGTCTCCGTACGATCTTTCCAAGGGAAGAATCATTTGGAGAGATAAATAATAAAGAGCTGAAAACCCTCTTCTCAGGAAACAAAACGCCGTTTCCGGGAAGAGGGTTTTTTTCGGCAGGCAATACATTTGGGAAATTAAGGAGAAATTAATAAATTAAAAGAAAAAATTAGAGAAAATATCGGTAAAATACTGTAAAATATAAATAAATAATAAAATCGATAAACATAAAAATAAAAACAAATAATTATGCAAGTAAAGGAGGAAAGAGTGATGAAGAGAATGAAAAAAACAACAATGGCATTACTATTTTCCGGTATCTTAGCCGCTGTGCCCCTCACTGGCGCGCAGGCAGCAGATCAGGATCCCTGTGAGGATATGCCAAAGGCAAACGAGATTGCTTTTGGGCACTATAATGGCAGGGTTCCTACAATCGATTTATCAATAGGCGAGGAAGACCCGTGCAATGCGATGACGTGGACCTCAATTGGCCTCGACTATGGAGGAAAGTGGGTAAAGAGCGGGGACGGACACTGGATGTATCAATATCCCTCAGGCAGCTATGAAAAGAGCTCGTGGCGGTATATTATGAACCAGTGGTATTATTTCAATGCAGAGGGGTACATGCAGACCGGTTGGCTGGAACTGAGCAGCGGGAAATATTATTGCGATCAATCAGGGGCCATGTGCAGAGGCTGGCAGCAGATTGACGGGAAATGGTATTATATGGACTGGGACGGAAATGTAGTAACCAGTTCCTGGATAAAGGATAATGGCAGCTGGTATTATGTGAGAGTAAACGGAGATATGGCGGCGGACACCTGGCTGACAGCGGACGGGATTTCCTATTACCTGGATACCAGCGGAAGGATGGTGCGCAATACCTGGATAAACATGGACGGATATTGGCGTTATTTTGGAGATAATGGCGGAATGCTGGAGTATACCTGGCTGAATGATGGCGGAAAATGGTATTATCTGGGATTCAATGGAAATATGGCCAGAAATACCTGGATAAAAGGGAGCAGCGGATGGTATTACCTGGGAAATGACGGCGCAATGCTGAGCAATACCTGGTTAGAGGACAACGGAGCCTGGTACTATCTCGGAGAAAATGGAGATATGTGGGAAAACAGCTGGATTCAGAGCGGCGGAAGGTGGTATTATCTGGGAGCCAGCGGCGCAATGCTGAGCAATACAACGGTTGAGGGATATTCGCTTGGAGCAGACGGAGGCATGCTGTAGCTGCCCGGCTAAGCTAGAATTAAGGAATGGATGATAAAATAAAAAAATCCATAATATAATCAGCAGAGCTGTGCAGGAAGCGCTGCTGGCTTAATTTTAGCAGAACAGGGAAGAAGATATGATTCATAAGGGTAAGCACATAATTATACAGATTTGCATTTTATTTGGCTGTTTTTTACTGCCCGGCAGGGCCTCCGCCGCTGAACAGACAACCAGAATACATTTCATTGCTCTCCAGGACAATACCGACGCGATTTTACTGGAGAGCAA
>JAHZHG010000227.1:0-383 GCA_019420425.1 Clostridiales bacterium | reverse complement strand
GGTAGACTGCGGAGAGGACTGGAACTACCCGGACGGTTCAGACAGCCGGTATCCGCTGCGTGCGGATATCATGACGGATTACGGATTTGATGCTTCCGTCATCGCTTATCTGGAGAAATGTGGGGTGACCTCTCTGGACTTCATCGTAGCGACACATGCACACAGCGATCACATCGGCTGTATGGATGAAATACTGGAGGAGATACCGTGCGGCCGGCTGTATATCCAGGCCTATACGGACGAATCCATCACCGACCAGGATCGCCTGTGGGATAATCTTTACGTTTACGACGCGGCAGTCAGCGCGGCAGAGGAGCATAATGTACAGATTATCTCCACAATTGATGAGAGCAAGAAAACCATCCAGCTGGGAGGGATGACGC
>JAHZHG010000226.1:328-5292 GCA_019420425.1 Clostridiales bacterium | reverse complement strand
CTAAAAACCATTAAAAAATCTACGTTTTTTTGTATGATTTTTTATGTTTTCCGCGATTAATCAAACGCAAACAATACTCTCTGGCATTCCTCATCGTACATGTTTTCTTTCGTAACTACAGTTGTCGCCGTGTCTATCCGCTCAGGAACACTTTCACTTCCAAAAATAAGGTCGTATGCACATTCTACGCCCAGATAGCCCATTGCGAAAGGATTCTGGACAACCAGGGCATCCACCTCCCCCGTCTCCAGCATACCCACAGAAACCACATTGCTGTCAAAGGCAATCACTGTTGTCTCCTCCTGCAGTCCCAGCTGCTGTATAGCGTATCCTACTCCCAGACTGGTCCACTCATTGAACGTAACAATAACATTAATTTGCGGATGCCGCTTTATCATCTCCTCTGTCCCTTCCATCGCATCCTCTATCGTTGATTTTACGTTAATCGCATCCAGCAGTCTCACTCTGTCATCCTCTGCCGCACATTCCCGAAAGCCCTTTTCCCGCTCCTGTCCGTTAGCCGAATTTTTATCAAAGTTTACGATTCCTACATTCAGTTCGTCCCCCGGCACGGCTAATGCGGCTTTACCGGCTATCTTACCCGCTTCAAAATTATCCGTGCTGATCCGGCTGCTGACCTGGCTGCTGTTTACATCGCTGTCAATTACCACGATGATTACCCCCGCATTTGCCGCTGCATCAATTACCTCCGCATTTTTCTCATAGTCCACGGAGGAAAAGACAAGCGCCTCTGCCCCATTTTCCACAGCCTCTTTTACCAGCTGATTCTGTTTTTCATAGTCCTCCTCGTTTTCCGGCCCGCTGAAGGTAAGCTCCAGATTATATTCCGTTCCCGCAGCTCTGGCGCCGGCAAATACGGACTGCCAGAAAGCGGAATCGGTAGATTTTGTGATTACTGCTACATAATGCTTTCCCCGTTCTGCATTCTCCTGATCTGCATCAGACAGGCTGTATTTCAGGTATTCAAGCCCTGCCAAGCCAGACAGCAGCACAAGCGCCGTCAGCGCTGCGCCGAAAACCCATCGTTTATTTTCTCTGTTCATCATCTTCTTCCCCTGTCTTAGGAATCCGGATTTCTACTCTGGTTCCCTCGTCCTCTTCGCTGACAATCGATATTCCATACGCTTTTCCAAAATAAATCTGAATCCGGTCATTAACATTCTTTATTCCTATTCCCGACTTATCCCCCGATTCATGATTTAAAATCTCCCGGCATTTCTCTTCTGTCATTCCAACGCCATTATCCTCTACCGCCATAAGAATATTTTCTTTTTCCATATGGACGCTAATGGTGATCCTCCCTTTTTCTACCATCCGGTCAATACCGTGGTAAATCGCATTTTCAATTATGGGCTGCAGCGTAATCTTGTTGCAGAAATAGGGGAGGCATCGCTCATCCACGTCAAATTCGTAGTAAAACTGATTCTTATACCGGACATTCTGGATTTGCAGATAGCTTTGCGCATGCTGTAGTTCCTTTTCAATGGGGATCAGCTCGTGCCCTTTGCTGATACTGATACGGAAAAGCTGTCCAAGGGCATTGACCATTCCCACAGCGTCAGCGCTTCGTCCCTCTTCACACATCCAGGCAATAGAGGAGAGCGTGTTATATAAAAAATGAGGATTGATCTGCGCCTGCAAAGCATTCAGCTCTGTCTTGCGCAGGATAATCTGCTCCTGGCGTACTTCCTCCATCAGCCGCTGAATTTTCAAAACCATGTGTCCAAAGGAGACGGACAGCTGATTAATCTCACGCGTACCGCTTACCACCTGGAACTGAAAATTTTCGGCATTCTTTTCAAATTCTTTTATGGCCTGCTCCAGCTGGCGGGCCGGATTTGACAGCATTTTGGAAATCACATTTCCCATTACCAGCGTCATTCCCGCACCCACGCAAAGAATCATAATGGCTGCATTTATCATATGATTTACCCTCTGGGTAATCATTTCATCCGTGTAGCATACCCCCACTATACGCCATCCGCAAAGCTCCAGTGTTTTTATGGTATAGATAACGCTCCCTATTGTGCGGGTGCCATCCTCAAGGCCCCGGAGTATGTCCAGTTCTTCTGATTTTAGACCGGCATACAGCAACTGCTGCTGCGGATGATAAATAAGGTTTCCCGCTTCATCCATAATAAAGCAATATCCATGCTGCCCGATTCCCACCTCGTCCACATAATTAGCGATCCGGGAAAAGCGGATATCCATAGCCACCTGGCTCTGTCCTCCGTTTTTTTCCATATTTTCGGTAACGGTTACCACCCAGGGATATTCATTGCAAAAAATGGACTCCACATGCGGGCTGGATATGTTCAGCGCCTTTTCCTCCCCTGCCGGCAGATAGGATAGATTTCTGTACCAGTCCTCCTTTACCTGTGCATCGCCAGCCCAGCACTGCAGCATTTCACCGCCTTGCCCATAGGTAATGACTGCCGCCACTTCTGAACGAATCAGCATCAGGTTTTGAAAAAAGTCCTGCTGTTCCTGTTCTTCCGCCACTGCATATTCCTTGACCTGCTCCATCAGCCCTTCAATATCCCTGGTGTAGTTTCTTACGGTATTCAGCACCTGCACCACCGCCTGCTCACTTGTCGTCACTGCGTCCTGTTCGCTGGAATCTCTGTACAGTCTGAGGAAGAGAAATACTGCGGAGGCAAGTACCACAATGACAATGATCATGACTACCTCCATAATCAGGCGGGAAAGGGATATCTCTCTGATTTTCCGACTAAAACTCCTGTCTTTCTTCTTCATTTTTTCTCCTACATGCATTTGGGGAAAGTCCAGTGCTCTTCTTAAAGCTGTAGCTGAAATAGTGCTGATCTCTGTAGCCGCAGCTCTGCGCGATTTCCCGTATTTTCATGGAACTGTTCAGCAGCAGCTCTTTGGCAACCTCAATGCGCTTTCCGGTCAGCAGCTCAATAAAGGTATGTCCCGTTGATTTTTTCATCAGCGTACTAAGATAATTCGGGGTCACGGATATGGCATTGCTGATGGATACCAGGGAAAGATCGGGGTCACTATATTGCAGCCGGATAATATCCATGGCTTGGTCGCAGATGGCAGAGCCGCTCTTGCTCTGCTGCTCCGAAAGCATACGCTTTGCCGTTGTGCAGAATGTGATGTATTTGTCCCACTGGATTATCGGATCCTCATGAATGGTTTGATATTGGAGTGGGGAAATACTCTGCAGTTCCTGAAATGCCGTTCTGTCTACCGCCGTATAAACCACGCGAAATACTGCTGCTACACACTGCACCATCATAAATCTGGCTGCCTCAGGTCCGATTTTATTCTCTTTAATCTGGCAAAGCAGCTCCTGCATATAGTCCTTCAGATCTCTCTGCGTTCCGCACCGCACCAAATTCTCTATTACGCTGATTGCCCCATAAATTTCCTCGTGGTCAAAGGCCTCTGTCCTTTCCAGATCGGAAATAAAACAGACTCTGCTTTCGTTTTTTCGACTGTAGCCCAGGGCGTTCATGGCATCCATATACGCCTCATGGCAGCCGGAGAGCTCCTGTACCTCCCGGCTGACGCCGATGAATACCTGCAGACCTGAAATTCGCTCCACGCTCTGACTGATATCCGATACGAGAATATGTAGATATTTATTCATTCCCGCCTTTGTTGCGCTCAGCAGGGATACCACCCGGCCATTTGTATAAAAGCTAAAATAGTGGATATACTTTTTCAGAATGCTGTCGATCGCATTTGCGCTTCCTGGCCTGGTCTTATTTTCGCCCTTTTCATCCGTTATACGGATCATCACCACAACATAAACGATTTCCGCGTTTTTGCTGTTAAACAAACCGCACTCCGCCGCTGCATTCTGCAGCGCTTCGTTTTGTTTTCCATTCATTTCCAGGGGAAACGGATCCATCAAAAGGGACATCACAAAGGCTTCCTTTTTGCACTTTTCTTCCCTGCTTGTCCACTCATAAAACTCTTCGAATTTCCGATCCATTTTCTGCCGGATCTTCTGCAATTCTCCCAACATCTTTTCGGAAGAAACCGGTTTTAGAATATAGCTGACAATATTATACTGGATTGCCTGCTGCGCATAAGAAAAATCATCATATCCGCTTAGAAATGCAATCTGCATGGTCGGACGGATTTCCCTCACTGCGCGGGCCAGCTCAATGCCGGTCATAAACGGCATTTTCACATCCGCCAAAAGCAGATCCGGCTCCAGTCTCTCCACCAGCTCCAGCGCATCCGCCCCATTTTCTGCCGCACCAATCACCTGAAAGCCGGCAGCCTCCCAATCTACTCTGCGAATCAGCGCCTCACGCATTTCCTGCTCATCATCTGCCACTACTACTGTATACATCATCCCACACCCTCTTTTGCATATCCCATTATATGGTAAATCAATTGTGAAAAATTATAGCAAAGAATAAACTATCTTTCAATCGATAATTCCTCTTCCCCAGCATACTTATATACACTCATCGGACACATGGAAAAACCGGCGCAGCCCTATGTCTGGCCGCGCCGGTTTCCCTCTGTTTTTCTGCAAACAGCTGCCCTGTCCATACCCTCATTTGTTCTTCCGATTAATTGGGAAAATATGCTGTTCGATTTACTTACACAGCTCTTCTACGATCTGGCTGATCACCTTTCCGTCTGCCTTTCCTTTCAGCTCGCCCATCACGGCCTTCATGATCTTACCCTTGTTCTTTGTCGCCGCCACCTCGGCGAATTTTTCCAGAATCACTGCCTTTACCTCTTCCGGGGACATCATCACCGGAGCGTACTCCTTGATCACGTCGTAGCGGAACTGGTACTCCTTCAGCAGCTCCTCACGCTCCGGCGGACAGGTATCCACCTGCTCCTTGGCGCTTTTCAGCTCCTTTAAGATGGCCTGATACACCATGGATTCAGGATTATCGTCGCGGCAGCGTGCGTCGATCGCCATCTTCTTTACCGCGGATACG
>JAHZHG010000226.1:0-318 GCA_019420425.1 Clostridiales bacterium | reverse complement strand
ACGAGTGGGGAAATCGCCGCTTTTGTCGTTTTATCTTTTGCTTTCATGGCAGCAACCATGTCGCTGCGCAATTTTTCCAGCTGCATCATTATTCCTCCTTTATCTTGTTTCAGCGGCGGCCCAAAAGCCGTCCTTCCTGCCCATCATAGCACAAAACCGCCCTGCTGTCACGGCCGTATCGCAAAGGAAAAGGCAATCCTGCCCTCTCCGCTGATCTCATACTCCGGCCCGACCTGTGCGCCCCAGCTGTTGATCCCGCCTACGCCGCGCACCGCGCCCAGGATGCAGATAACCGTTCTCCGCCTCGGCGGCAGCTCC
>JAHZHG010000225.1 GCA_019420425.1 Clostridiales bacterium | reverse complement strand
AGCGCGCTACCACTTTGCCGATAGCGCCCAGGCCCAGGATGCCGATGGTCTTGCCGGCCAGCTCCATTCCTGTGGAGCGAACCCACTCGCCCGCTCTTGTCTGTTTATCCAGATACGGAATCTTCCGTGCCGCAGCCAGAGCCAGTCCAAACGCCAGCTCCCCCACAGCCTCGGCATTTACGCCCGGCGTGTTCGTCACCTTGATCCCCTTCGCTTTGGCCGCCTCCAGATCTACGCGGTCTACACCGGCGCCGTAGCGGGAAATCACCTTCAGGTTCGGACAGTTCTCCAGTGCCTCTGCAGTGACAAAGTCCAGCCCGGCAATATAGCCGTCGCAGTCTGCCAGCAGCGGCTTTAATTCCTCTGCGGTCAACGGGCGTCCGGTGGGGTTAAATACCAGATCCCCGGAAAACTCTCTCAGGAGCTTCAGCATAGCTTCATTTTTCCCCGGCTGAAGGGAAGTGGGTGTTACCAGAATTTTCATACTGTGCCTCCTACTTTACCAGCTCAACAGCCTCTCGCGTCAGCTGCTCGATCTTGTCAAACTCATGGTTTACAATCAGGGAATCCTTTACCATCCAGCTGCCGCCGCAGGCGATAATCTTGCCAAAGGCCAGGAAATCCAGAATGTTGGCTGCGCTGATTCCGCCGGTGGGCATGAATTTCATGGTCGGGAACGGGGCTGCCAGCGCTTTGATCGTATCCAGCCCGCCGTACTGTTTTGCCGGGAAGAATTTCACCACTTCCAGGCCATACTCCATGGCTGCCATCACCTCAGTGGGTGTGCAGGTGCCCGGAAGCACGGGAATATTGTGGTCAATAGCAAACTCGGTTACCTTTGCAGAGAAGCCCGGGGATACGATAAAGGTTGCCCCTGCGTCCAGTGCACGCTTTGCCTGCTCTACGTTTACTACAGTTCCCGCGCCTACCAGCATATCCGGGAACTCCTTTTTCATGATGCGGATGGATTCCTCAGCTGCGTCTGTGCGGAAGGTCACCTCTGCCACCGGCAGTCCGCCCTTCATCAGCGCTTCGCCCAGGGGTTTGGCGTCCTCCACGCGGTCCAGCTTTACTACCGGCACTACTTTTATCTTTGCAATCTGTTCCAATAACTGATTCATACTCGATTTCTCCTCTTGTCTCAACCGTTCTCTGTTACTCTCCAGGCAAGCGCCCGGGCGCTGTTTTTCTCTGCCATCATCCGGATCGCTTCCTCAGAAATGCCACAGGCCTTCATCGCCGGAATAAATGTCTCCAGCAGATAAGTCAGGCTGATACTGCCGCCATAGGCCCCCAGCCTTTCCCTTGTGGTATCCAGGGAAAAGAGCAGCTGCCCGCCGAAGCCTGCATCCACCAGCTCCCGGATAATCTCCAGCTCCCGTTCATCGCTGTGGTACTTGAACCGTCCGATGGTGTCATATTCCAGATACGCGCCTGCTTCTGCGATTTCTCTGTGCCAGGCCAGCTCGCTGCAGGCCCGGTCCATATGGCAGTATATCATCTGAGAGCCGGGAATGCCTGCCTCCCTCAGGAAGTAAAGCAGAGGCCGCGGATCAACACCGTTCTCCACATGGATCATCATGGGGGCTCCGGTCGCCTTTGCCGCGTCGGCTGCTGCCAGAAACAGTCTGCGGTAGCGTTCAGTCAGCCCCTCTTTATCCAGTGCTGTCTTTATCTGACCTGCCCTGGCGGATATCCTGTGGGACGGTTCCCCGTCGTCTCCATCTGTGTACATTCCCCTAGTCAGCTCGCTGACGTACAAAGCTGCCAACTCCTCCCTGGACCACCGGTAAATCCAGTGATCCTCCGGGTAAAACACCAGCTTGTGAAAGCCGGTTGACGCCACGATCTGCACTCCCGTCTCAGTTGATAACGCAAACAACCCGTCTGCCATGCGTCCGCATCCAACGGGCTGTGCCTCTACCAGGCTCTTTCCGCCCGCTCCGCGGTATGCCAGCAGCTCCTGCCTGCTTTTTTCCGGCTCATCAAACCACAGTGCCTTGTGCACCAGGTAGGACTGGCCCTTGCGCAGCAAAATATGTTCATGGCACTGGCAGAACCCCAGCTCTTCGCCGGGGATCTCGCCAGTCACCGTTACGATCTTTTCCATTTGCTTATACCCACCTGGGGTTCGGCAGTACCACGGGTTTCCCTTCCTTTTCCAGGATAATATGACGATAGCCCTTGGTTTCAATTGTGCCGTAGTCATGCCCGGCATCTGCGGCAAAGGTATAGAACGCTACCAGCGTCTCCTTACCGGTATTGATGGTGCGGTGTGCATAGCCTCTCGGTACGTAGATCGCTTTTCCCTCTTCCAGGGGCTCTGCCATCCAGTCTCCCTCCAGGTTTTCCATCATCATGTAACCCTCGCCCTTCAGGGTGTAATAAACCTCGGCCGTGTTGATCATGGTGTGGAAATGGCCCTTGGTCATGTAATATTCATCGCCGACCTTTCCGGGATGAATCATTGTGGTACCGAACGCCAGATCTCCCGCACGCTCCGGGCAGCCCAATTCATAGAAATCATAGATCACCGGGTCTTCTGTTTTCAGAATCTCTTCCACTGCTTCCTGATCCTGAAACATGGATTTCATCTGAGAGAGCCGTCTCGGGGTCGTCTCTGCGCTTTTGGAAAGTCCCGTAACAAAGTCAAAATCAACGGAAAATGAGGTGTCCCAATTAAAGTTATTCATCTGCCTTTTTCTCCCCCTTTCTATGTATCAGGATTTTGCAATTTCACTCAGCTCGTCCAGGATCTTGCCCTCGATCGGAATATGGAACACTTCGGCAATAACCTGGGTCCAGCCATGGATGAAATAAGTCCAGCCGCCTTCTACGTGATGGTTTTTCTCCTTCATCTGGGCCTCGGCCTGATCCTTGAAAACCAGATTTCCGCGGTAATTGATCTCCCATACCAGGCTGTCCTGCGGGAACTGGCAGTTATCGGTCAGCGGGCTTCCGGGTGCATCCTTGCCCAGGCCTGTGGCATTTACGATCACAGAATGGGGCTTTAAGGAGGCCAGTGTTTTGTCGTTGTCCGCCGGGGTCGGATTTAAGACAAATTCAAATTTGGTCTTTGGATTGATTCCGTCCAGAATCCGCTTTGCCTCATCCAGTCTGGGCTGGCTGCGGTTTGCAATAATGATTCTCTTCGGTACATTGTCTCCGAATTTCTCCTGGGTGAAATATACAGACATGGCAAGAGAGCTTCCGCCGGCGCCGAGCAGCAGAACGTCTCCATCATAGTCGGTCCAGTAGTTTGCCGGAACAAAATTCTCCAGGGCAAGACCGCTGGAAATCGGATCCTTTGCATGGGCACAGTATTTGCCGTCTTTCTTCGAAATAGAAGAAACCTCTCCCAGCTGCTTGGCGAAGGGATCCACATAGTCAAATAAATCTTCACAGGTCTTAAACAGATCGATTTTATGTGTGGTCACCAGCGCGCCGTAGGAAAGGGGATCGTTTTTGATAAACTCCACCGCCTCGCGGTATTCCTCTGCGGATGAATGGGGTTTGAAATCAATTCCCTTGATTACAGCGTCTTTAAGTCCCAATGCTTTTGCCCATTTCGGAAAAACTTTCATAATTGAAGAGCTGCCCGTTGTCACCCCAATGAAATAAATTGTGGGGACCGTAGCTTTTTCATATACGTTAGCCATACTGTTTTCAACCTTTCTCGTTTTATTTTGCCATTCTCTAGTAACTATGTTATAACATAGTGATATTATAACCGTCGTATGCAATGTTTGTCAATAGCGTTGACCTCTTTTTTTACAAAAACTCCAGCGGTTTCGTGTAAAAGAACCAGTTTTCTTTCCTTCTTTTTCCCGGAGTTGTATATTTTTACTTGACATACTGGAAAAGTACCGCTATAATCTAGTTATAGACAAATGTAAGCGATTACATTATTGGGAATTTGTGTAAAAAGCAAATTCCCTGCGCAGAGAGGAGGGGAAGGACTTTTGGGAGTAACGATTACTGACGTAGCCCGCGCCGCTCATGTTTCAACTGCGACTGTGTCCCGTTACCTGAACCAGCCTGACCTCGTTTCACCGGACAGGCAGAAACAGATTGCCGCTGCCATTGCAGAGCTGAACTATGTACCGAACCACATGGCCAAGGCACTGACGACCAACCACACGACCACTATCGGCGTCATCGTTCCGGATATTAATAATGTATATTATCCGCCTATTGTCCGTGGGATTGAGGATTGTCTGGACAGCCGCGGCTACATATCCTTTCTCTGTAATACCGATCAGAATGTAAGCAGAGAAAAGCGTTATATCGCCACCCTGCGTTCCCAGCAGGTAGCCGGTATCCTGTTTGTAGGCAGCCGCCCTTCGGATCCTGCGCTCAGCGCCCATCTGATCGAGCTGCGCAAAGCCCTCCCTGTGCTCATGATCAACGATGACCTGCTGGCCGGAGAAATCGCCAGCATCGGCAACCGTGAAGGTACGGGCATCTATCAGGCTGTGGCCTATCTGCGTTCCCTGGGGCATCAGCAGATCGGCTTTATCAGCTCCTCCACTCCGCTGACCACCTATCGCCACAAGGAGCAGGGCTTTTACCGCGCCATGCAGATCGCTTCCCTTGCGCTGAATGAGTCCTGGATTATCCGCGAGGAACAGGAATACGAGGCCGGAGGCTTTTCCGCCATGCAAAAGCTAATGGATATGCCCAAGCGGCCCAGTGCAGTTATCGCTGCCACTGACCAGATGGCCGTAGGAGCCGTACATGCGCTTCTGGAAAAGGGATACCGGATGCCGAATGACTATTCCATCATCGGCTACTCCAACTCCTGCATATCGGAGGCCACCTTCCCCGGCATTACTACCGTGGATCAGCACGGCTATCAGCTGGGCATACAGGCTGCCGCTCAACTGATTTCTATTATTGAAGGCGCACCGGATGACCGCAGCGCCCGCTATCTCGATACCCGGCTGGTTATCCGGAAGTCGTCCGGCTTCTGGAGACCGGACAAAAAATAAACACGAAACTATAAAAGGAGGTTTTATCATGAAAGCTGTCGTTTACCACGAGCCACGCAACTATGAAATCCTGGACATTCCCAAGCCAATGGTGAAAAGCAACCAGGTACTGATCAAGGTGTACTCCTGCGGTATCTGCCGTACGGATGCCCACATCCATGAGGGTGACTTTATCTCCCGTTTCCCGCTGACCCCCGGCCATGAGTTTGCCGGTGAGATCGTAGAGATCGGCGATGCAGTAAAGGGCTTTGCCGTCGGCGACCGCGTAACCGCAGACAACACCGTGCTTTGCGGCGAGTGC
>JAHZHG010000224.1:1931-5307 GCA_019420425.1 Clostridiales bacterium | reverse complement strand
CATACCTGCAGATACGGATCTGGCCTTTGATGTACGGTTTCTGCCCAATCCCTATTACGTAGACGGGCTGAAGCAAAAGACCGGAAATGATCCTGAGGTGCGGGACTATGTGATGGGCTTTCCCCTTGCCCATGAGTTTCTGGAAAAGCTGGAGGAGATGGTGGATTTCCTCATTCCCCATTTTGTGATCGAGGGAAAAAACCAGCTGGTGATCAGCATCGGCTGTACGGGCGGAAAGCACCGTTCGGTGACGCTGGCTAACGAATTATATCAGCATTTAAAGAAAAAAGGGGAATATGGTATTAAAATCGAACATAGAGACATAAATAGATAGAGGTGGTGGACGTGTCATTTTCAGGCAGCGTAAAGGAAGAGCTTTCCAGGCAGCTTTCAGGGGCACGCCATTGCCAGATAGCAGAGCTTGCCGCGATGATCAGTATGTGCGGCGGGGTGACCATTTCCGCCGCGGACCGGTTCGCCATCCGTATCGTGACGGAGAACCTGGCCATGGCGCGAAAGTGCTATATCCTGCTGGACAGAAGCTTTCATATCCATGCCGAGGTGTCCATCCGGCTGAATGCCGAGCGGAGGCGGCGAAGCTATATGCTTCTTGTCCGCCGGCATGAGGATGCGGTGCGTGTGCTGAAAGCGGTAAAGCTGCTGAATGAGGATCTGGAGATACGGGAGGATCTTTCCGTAGTCAGCAATCAGATTATTCAGAACAGCTGCTGCAGGAGGGCATTTATCCGGGGAGCCTTTCTGGCTGCAGGGTCCATCAGCGATCCCCATCGGTTTTACCACTACGAGCTGGCCTGTGCGGGGGAGCCAAAGGCCAGACAGCTGCAGGCGCTTCTGCAGACCTTTGACCTGGACGCCAAGATTGTGGTCAGGAAAAAATATTTTGTCGTTTACATCAAGGAAGGCGCTCAGATCGTGGATGCCCTGAATGTGATGGAGGCGCCCGTTTCCCTGATGGAGCTGGAAAATATCCGGATTGTCCGGGAGATGCGCAACAGTGTAAACCGCAAGGTAAACTGTGAGACGGCAAACATCAATAAAACCGTGAATGCAGCGGTGAAACAGATAGAGGATATCCGGTATTTATCGGAGAACAGGGGCCTTTCCGAGCTGCCCGAGCAGCTTGCGGAGATGGCCAGAGTAAGACTTGAGTACCCTGACGCTACCCTGAAAGAGCTGGGAACATTGCTGAGTCCGCCGGTGGGTAAGTCAGGCGTCAACCATAGATTGAGAAAGTTGAGCCAGATGGCAGAAGAGCTGAGGAACAATAAGGAGGAATAATGTTATGATTAAGAAACCAATTACCATTCAAATTCCCAGTGGTCTGGAGGCAAGGCCGGTTGCTTTACTTGTACAGGTGGCAAGTCAGTACGAGAGCGAGATTCATGTGGAGATCGGTCAGAAGAGTGTAAACGCAAAAAGCATCATGGGAATGATGACCCTTGGCCTGTCAACGGGTGAGACGGTTATCGTCAGTGCAAAGGGCGCCGATGAGGAGGAAGCTATTGCGAATATCGAAAAATATCTGAGCAGTCAGGACTAATCAGCGACAGAAGATGAACAGGTAATTCCCGCAGGCCTGCGGGCGGTGCAGATAGAACTCAGCATGTCTGCGCTTCCGGGGCAGGCGGGAATTTTTGTTTAAATAAGCAGCAGGAGAGGATAACCATGATAAGGCTGATCACATTTGATCTGGACAATACCCTGGCAAAGCTGGGAAAAGGGATAACGGACGAGGACTGCCGTTTACTGCGGGAAATTGAGAGCGAGGGGACGCAGATCGCCATTTGCTCCGGTAAGCCGGCCGATTATCTGTGTGGGTTTATGCGGCAGGTAGAGCTGGAGCGGCCGATATTGGCCGGAGAAAACGGGGCGGTTATTCAGTTTGGGGTAGAGCTTCCGCCAAAGCAGTTTTATATTCTGCCGTATTCCGAGGCATCCAGAAAAAGCATCGCCTTTTTCGCACAGAAAATCAAAGCGCGATATCCGCAGATGTGGTTTCAGCCGAACCTGGTTGGGCTGACGCCATTTCCGGCCAGGGAGGAAGAATTCGACGGTATTGAAGCATGTATCCGCGAGAATAAGCAGGAGCTCCGGGATGTGCAGGTATATCGCCATGTGGATTCCTTCGATATTGTTCCGGCGGGGATCGATAAAAAGCAGGGAATGGATTTTCTGGGCAGACTGCTGGGGATTGGCCCGGGGGAGACGGCAGCGGTGGGCGACGGCGTCAACGATTACCCGATGTTTGCCTATGCCGGCTATGCCGTAGGCATAAAGGTCAAAGAGGCAGAAAAGGTGGACATCAACTTTTCTACATCCACGGATGCACTGAAGCATCTGCTGGCTTGTATACAAACAGAAAAGAACAGGGAGAATATTGCAGGTGAAGAATAAGAAAATAGCCATACTGCTTTTGGGTGTTCTGGTTTTGGGGCTGGCCGCCGGCGGGACTGCGTGGTATTTGGCCGGCCAGAAGCCGCAGTCCTGTACCCGGCAGACATATGCCATGGATACGGTGATGGAATTTACTGCCTATGGGAAGAAGGCAGAGGCGGCGGTGGAGGCGGCGATAGCGGAGGTAAACCGGCTGGATGCCCTGCTTTCGACAGGAAGCGCCGCCAGCGAGATTTCACAGATAAACGCGGAAGGCGGGGGAGAAATGTCCGCGGACACGGCAGCGATTCTGGAGCGGGCGATGGAGATTTACGACCGGACAGAAGGGCGGTTTGATTTTACGATTTATCCACTGATGCAGCTCTGGGGATTTACCAGCGGAGAATACCATGTCCCTTCGGCAGAGGAGCTTGAGGAGGCGCTTCCTCTGGTGGACGCATCCCGGGTGCGCACAGACGGAGATACGGTAACTCTGGGAAAAGGGCAGGAAATAGACTTTGGCGGTATTGCCAAAGGATATACCTCCGACCGTGTAATGGAGATTTTTCGCGAGTACGGCATAAGCTCGGGAATCGTTTCCCTGGGCGGAAACGTTCAGGTACTGGATACAAAGACGGACGGGACAAAATGGCGGATCGGCATCCGTAATCCCATCGCCGGCGGGGAAGGGATAATTGCCTCTGTGCAGGTGGAAAATCAGGCGGTGATTACCTCTGGCGGTTATGAGCGGTATTTTGAGGAGGACGGAAATACCTATATTCACATCCTGAATCCCGAGACCGGGTACCCGGCGGACAGCGGCCTTTTGTCCGTAACCGTAATTTCCCCGGACGGAATGCTGGCGGACGCGCTGTCCACCTCCCTGTATCTTATGGGAGCAGAGGGAGCTGCGGATTTCTGGCGGGAGCAGGGGGATGCATTTGAGCTGGTCCTGGTCGATGACCAGAAGAATATTTATGTG
>JAHZHG010000224.1:0-1921 GCA_019420425.1 Clostridiales bacterium | reverse complement strand
GAGCGACGAAAAGGTTCAGCTGATTACAAAAGAATAAAGGTAACAGCAGGCGTCGGTAAGGGGATGCGGTCATAAAAAAGATGTAGTATAATGGGGGTAAAGCAGTGAAGAGGGAAAATCCGGATGGCGGGTCAGCCTGTACCGTATTCAGGAAAATTGGGGGAAGAGGATATGAAATCAGAACAATATGAAATGCTGCTGGATTCATTCCGGAAAATCGGCGTTTATGTGATACGGGAGGACAGTCACGAGATCCTGTATTATAACAAGCGGGTGAAAGAGGTTGCGCCGGATATCCGGGAAGGCATGGTTTGTCACGAGCTGTGGAAGGGCACCTGCGGAAATTGCCCGCTGCTTCACATCGGAGAGAAAAAAGAGGCCCGTTCCATCAATTATGACGATCCTTTTGGAAAAACGGTGGAGATTGTGGCGACAAGGCTTCTCTGGGAGGAAAGTATTCCTGCATTTATGATTGCGGTTACGCCTTATGCCGAGACGTCAAATTATGTATATCGTAAGGTACTGCGGGGAAATCTGCGTTCAGACAGCTTCAGTGTGATTAAGGTGAAAGAGGATGAACTCCCGGATATGCAGGAGTGTACGCCCTCTCTTTCCGCCTGTCTTGAAGGGGTCGCAGCTAAGGGATATATTTATGAAGAGGATGTGCAGCGGTATCTGAACTTTGTGCAGCTTGAGCGGCTGCAGGCAGAAATGAAAAACAGCCCGAAGGCACAAAGCTGTACTTACCGGAGAAAAGCAGGCGACAGATTCCGATGGCACACCCTGGAAATCGTCCCGGACTTTGACTACACGGAAAATAATCCGTGCGTGATGATTCAGCTAAAGGATGTCCATGACATTCTCAGGGATGGCCTGGAGAGAGAGGAAACCAACATTCGGAATCAGGAAATCATCAATTCTCTGGGAGAGATGAATTTTGCCATTTATGTGGTGGATTTGCAGAGCGGCGGCGTAAATATTGTGCGCACCACAGACAAAGTCAGACAGGTGGTAAAGACAGAGATCTTTTTATGGGATAACATTTTTGCGGGCAGTGCAGCCGGCTATATCGCTTCCGAAGAACGGGAGGAATTTGCAGAAAAATTTTCCCTCGGGGCAATGCGGCAGGCCTGGCAGAGCGGGGAAAAGAAGCGGTCCTTCGTTTGCAGGGCATTGCTGCATGGGGAGTGGCGGTATATATCTATTTCCGCATATTTTAAAGAAAATCAGAGAAAAAGCGGATATGCGATTCTGACCTTTCAGGATGTGAATGAACAGACAAAGAAAAATAGGGCACGCGCCTTGAACGACCGGAGAATGGCAGCCATTATCGAATCCAGATACAGTATGCTGAACATGGTAGATTTAGAAACCGGAATGTGTGAGAAAATTTACCTGAGAGAAGGCGGCCCGGGCAGACAGGGGAAAAGGGATTACCAGTATTACATCCGGAAAGCGCTGGAAGAAACAGTGGCCGAGGCAGATAAAGAAAGCTTCCGAAACACTTTTTCGCTGGAAAATCTTCGGAAAAAGGCAGAGGATGTACAGAACTATAAAGAAGAAATCTGCCAGTACCGGTGCAAGGGAGACAAAGAGCGGTGGATGGAAGAGCAGGTGCTGTATATACGGCAGGGAAGCAGGACTGTGGTGAATATACTGGGGCGAGATATTACCGATGAGAAACTGGCCGAGGAACGGATGCGCAGGGATGCATTGGAAAAGGCTTCCATTATCAACAGCCTAAGCAGCATGTTTTTGCCACGTATTATATGGATCTGGAGCAGGATACCTTCCGTCCGGTGACCCAGAAGGCAGAGGTTGGAAGCATTTTAGGGAACGAACGGAACTCCACACAGGCATTCCGGCTGTATGCGCAGAGGTTTGTTCATCCGGAGGACAGGGAGGAGTATCTGGAGCATGT
>JAHZHG010000223.1:5035-5318 GCA_019420425.1 Clostridiales bacterium | reverse complement strand
CTGCACGAGTTTGACTGGAAGGATTTTCTGGAGGAGGAGAGCCTGGAGCAGGTGATCAGCGATGTGGAAAAGCAGGCCGGCCGGATGAACTTAGGCGGGGAAGAGGAAAAGCCGGAGAAGGAGCAGCGGGAAGGGGCCAGGAGCGTGGTTGTCCTGGACAAAAAGGCCCTGGAAAAGGTGTACAGCTATATGGAGCTGAACTATGGCCGTTCCTATCTGACAGAGCTGGAGCAGCGCAGGATCAACAGCCAGCTCTGCCGCGGCGCCCACGCTGACTGCAGCC
>JAHZHG010000223.1:2290-5025 GCA_019420425.1 Clostridiales bacterium | reverse complement strand
GGGTAAACGCCCAGTACGTGAACGCCAAGCGGCATATGGAGAAAAATCTTCAGCTGCTTCACAACAGCCGGATGTTTGTAAAAAAGAGTGTGGATGAGCTGACCGGCCATCTGCGCCGGTCGTTAAGAATGCGCACAGAGCAGGAGCAGACCCGGTCGGACTATGGACAGATCGTGCCCTCACTTTTATGGCGGGTGGGACGGACGGAGGAGCCGGGAAAGCTCTTTATGCGGACGAGCCGGAGGAGCAGCCAGGAGTTTGTGGTGGATATTCTGATGGACGCCAGCGGCTCACAGAGGGACCGCCAGTCCCAGGTAGCCCTCCAGGCATATATTTTGAGCGAGGCATTGAGCAACGTGAACATCCCTCACCGGATAATGAGCTTTTGTACGTTTTGGGATTATACGGTCATGCAGCGCTACCGGGAGTACGATGCGCCCCGCAGTGAAAATAAACAGGTATTCCGGTTTTCCACCTCGGCAAACAACCGAGACGGGCTGGCGATCCGCGCGGCAGGTGCGTCCCTGGCCGCGCGGCCGGAGGAAAATAAGATCTTGATCGTGCTGAGCGACGGCCGTCCGAATGATGTGGTGATCAACCGCCCGGGCAGCCGCAACCCCAGGCCGTACTATGGGGATTATGCCGTAAAGGACACGGCCTTTGAGGTGCGCGGCCTGCGCAACCAGGGGATTTTTGTCCTGGGCGTGTTTGCAGGACGGGAAAAGGATCTGGCAGCGGAGAAACAGATATTTGGCCGTGACTTTGCCTATATCCGCACAATCGGCAATTTTGCGAATGTAGCGGGGAAATATCTGCGCAGGCTGCTGGAATGGAAAACCGACGAGTTTTAACGTGTTTCTACCTTGCGCAATAACAGGAATTGGGTTACAATTATTAGTTAAGGACACTTGAGGAGACAGGCCCGGCGGGCAGGAGGCTCAGGGAATGAAAAAGGAATTAAGAGAAAAAAAGGACTTGCTGCTGGTAGTAGTCTGCGGTGTGCTGGTGTTCTGGGGAATGCAGAATTTAGAGGCGATCTGGAATCTGCTCTGGGAATTTCTGGGCATCCTGACGCCGTTCATCATGGGCGCGTTTCTGGCCTTTGTGCTGAATATCCCGCTGAAACGGGCAGAGCGCCTGCTGAAGAAAAATAAATGGCTGGCCGAGCATACAGGCATCACCCGTATGCTCAGTATATTGATGGCCTATGCCTTTGTATTGGCAGTGGTTGCTTTTGTGCTTGTGCTGGTTATCCCTGAGCTGCTGGATATGATGGAGGCCCTGGAGGTAAGCATACCGGATTTCGTGGAGCGGACAGAAAGGGCCATGCAGGGCCTGGAGCGGACAAGGCCAAGGACGGCAGGGTACTTTGCTTCGCTGAACCTGGATTGGGAGCAGATTATGAATACTGCTCTGGATGTGCTGAAAAACGGGGTAATCGATGTGGTCAGCTCTACCTGGGACATTGCGACCATGGTGATTAACGGGGCGATTGATCTGGTGATCTCTCTGATCTTTTCGTTTTATATTCTGGTTCAGAAGGAGAAGCTGCAGGCACAGTTTGGCAAGCTGATGTACGCCTATATTCCGGAAAAGCATTTGAACCGGATCAGTCGGGTGCTGATTCTGTCTGAGCAGGTGTTTTCCTCCTTTGTCAGCGGCCAGTGTATAGAAGCCTGCCTGTTCGGGCTGTGGACATACCTGGGCATGACGTTCCTTGGATTTCCCAGCCCGCTGACCATCGCCGTCTTTATCGGCTTCTGCACGCTGGTGCCGATGGTCGGTATTTATATCGGCGTGGGCCTGGGAGCGTTGCTGATTATGGTCAGCGCGCCGGGAGAGACGCCGTGGTTTATTCTGTTTATGATTATTCTTACTCAGGTAGACGCAAACCTGATCTATCCGAGGATTGTGGGACACAAGGTCGGCCTGCCGGGAATGTGGGTGATTGTGGCCGTATTCGTAGGAGGCAGTCTGTTCGGCCTGATGGGTATGCTGGTGTTTGTTCCCCTTGGTTCTGTGTTATATCAGCTGCTATCAGCAGATGTAAATAAAAAAATAGCAACAAAACAGGCTCCGGGGATACCGGAGTGAGGTATGGAGGTGCCAAAATGGCAGAGAAAGCTTGCAGCAGTACGAGCTGCAGTAAAGAGAGCTGTGCAGGATGTTCCCACAGCACAAAGCAAAAAGCCGATCCCTTTTACGTAGAATGCAATGCCTATTCCAGCATTGGCCATGTGATCGGCGTAGTCAGCGGCAAGGGCGGCGTAGGTAAGTCTATGGTGACCGCATCGATCGCCAACCTTCTGGCAGCAGCCGGGTACCGGGTCGGCATTATGGATGCAGATATTACCGGTCCGTCTATCCCGAAAATGTATGGTCTGAACGGCCCTGCCCAGGCGGGGGACGAGGGTATTTACCCGATGCTGACGGCAAATGAGATCAAGGTAATGTCCATCAACCTGCTGATGCCTGACCCGGAGGCGGCAGTGATCTGGCGCGGCCCCGTGATTGCAGGCATGGTAAAGCAGTTCTGGTCCGATGTGATCTGGGGAGAGCTGGATTTCCTGCTGGTAGACATGCCTCCGGGAACCGGCGATGTGCCGCTGACCGTTTTCCAGTCCCTTCCGGTGGATGGTATTGTGGTGGTATCCTCACCCCAGGATCTGGTGAAGCTGATTGTGAAAAAGGCCCTGAACATGGCCGGGCAGATGAACATTCCGGTGCTGGGCCTG
>JAHZHG010000223.1:0-2280 GCA_019420425.1 Clostridiales bacterium | reverse complement strand
GACTGCGGGAAAAAGCTTTCCGTATTTGGCGAGAGCCATATCGAAGAAGCGGCGGCAGAGCTGGGCCTGGAGCTTTTCGGACAGGTGCCCATTGATCCTGCCTACGCAGAGGCAGCAGACAAAGGCGAGTTCGCGGGAGTAAATAATACGCATATCCAGGCAGCTTTGGATGTCCTGCGCAGGCTGCCTGCCCATAAGGAAGAAGAATAAACCAGAAAACGGGAGAGAGAAAATGGAAAAAACACGTGGACAAAAGCTGATTCTGGGAATACAGCACGTACTGGCGATGTTTGGCGCTACGGTGCTGGTTCCGGCACTGACCGGGCTGGATACGTCGATAACACTGATCTGCGCAGGGTTAGGCACATTACTGTTTCATCTGGTGACCAAGCGCAAGGTGCCGGTATTTTTAGGCTCCAGCTTCGCTTTTATGGGCGGTATTATCGCCGTTATCGGAGATTCCCGTGTGGGAGACCCGGATTTTCTGGAAAAGCTGGCGGCGGTAAAGGGTGCGCTGATTGTTGCGGGCCTGATTTATGCCTTGTTTGCCCTGCTGATCAAGGTGATCGGTTACGAAAAGGTAAACCGGCTGCTTCCCCCCATTGTGACCGGGCCGGTGATCATCGTTATCGGCCTGCGGCTGAGCGGCTCTGCCATCAGCAATGCGTTCTACTATAACGGAGCGTTTAATCTGAAAGCAGTGCTGGTGACGGTCTGCGTTCTGGCGACAATTATTTTGATTTCGGTCTATGCTGTTTGCTATCATCGTCGGTTATCTGCTCTGCTGGGTGCTGGGCTTCTGCGATTTTACCAGAGTAGCCGAGGCACATTTCATTTCACTGGCGGATCAGAAGATTTTAGATCAGCTGCTGTGCGTGCCGGCATTCAAGGCTGACGCCATTCTGGCCATTGCGCCGATTGCCTTGGTCACCCTGGTGGAGCATGTGGGAGATATCACGACAAACAGCGCGGTGGTAGGCGAAAACTTTATGGTTGACCCCGGTATCCACCGGACGATCCTGGGCGACGGCCTGGCAACGGCGCTGGCCGGACTCTTAGGCGGCCCGGCAAATACAACCTATGGGGAAAATACCGGTGTGCTCGCCGTAACGAAGAACTACGACCCGTCGATTCTGCGTATTGCAGCGGTTTTTGCGGTCATCCTGGGTGTGTTCGGCAAATTCGGCGCGCTGATCACCAGCATTCCCGGCCCGGTTATCGGCGGCATCAGCATTATGCTGTACGGCATGATCTCCTCCGTGGGCGTGCGGATCCTGATTAATGCAAGACTGAATTTCGGCAACAGCAGAAACCTGATGATTGCCGCGCTGATCCTGGTACTGGGGATTGGCTGCGACAGTATCCCGATTACGGATACCGTGACCATCTCTGGCCTGGCGCTGGCTGCGGTTGTGGGTATGGCGCTGGCGCTTATCCTTCCCGAGGGTGAGGATTCCGTATTAAAGGAATAATCGATCGGTGGACTATTTTTGCGTTCGGCCCGGAGGCCTTCGCCGGGCTGGCGCTGCCGACGGCAGGCATACGGGGTCTGCCGATTTAGAAAAGCGAAAAAGAAGGGATTTGCGAAAACGCGCACACCCATGAACGGGTTATTTTAATACTGCAGGGCGGAATAGCCGAAAGGCTATGCCGTCCTTTTTTTGTATCACAGGAAACTGCTCCGCATTTTCCTATGATACAAAAGCCTCCGGCAGGATGGCATATATGCCGTGGGTACGGATTATCAGGGAGGTATCTTATATAGACAATAAAGCAGAAGGGATACAAAAAGATTTGTTGAGAAAATATGGATATAGCCTTGACGGGGAACAAAAGTTCGAGTATAATAGACATATCGAACATACATTTGGCTGATGAGGGAGCTGCCGCAGACAGGAGGTGCGCCGTGCATATCGCAAAAGAAATGACGATTCAGCAAAAGCTGGAGATACTGGCAGATGCCGCGAAATATGACGTAGCCTGTACCTCCAGCGGAGTAGACCGCAAGGGGGACGGAAAAGGCCTGGGAAACTGCAGTGCCGCAGGAATCTGTCACAGCTTTTCGGCAGACGGCCGCTGTATTTCCCTGCTGAAGATTTTATTTACCAACGAGTGCATCTATGACTGCCGCTACTGTCTGAACCGCAGATCCAACGACGTGCTGCGGGCAGCCTTTACCCCGGATGAGGTATGCCGGCTGACCATGGAGTTTTCCCGGCGCAACTACATCGAGGGCCTGTTTTTAAGCTCCGGTATCCTTAAGAGCCCCGACTATACCAT
>JAHZHG010000222.1 GCA_019420425.1 Clostridiales bacterium | reverse complement strand
TTTAATCTATAGCCGTTGACCTTTTCGCCGGCGGCGTCAGCATCGGCTTCCTGGGATTGACAGATCCAATTATGTCCTGATTATATCATATATGTAAAGTTGTGCATAGAATGAAAAAGCGGCGTTTCCGAATATTTGCAAATAGATGATAAAACAGTCCGGCAGAAGGAGCCTGAATGGGAAAGAGCCGGAAATGCCATATTTATGGAAAATGAAACAGCCGGTAGGGGAGCTACCGACTGTTTCGAGGGGAGTATAAATAATTAATAAGGGGTTTGTAAAAAAAATTGTTTGAAGGGTAAATTCTTTTTACAGTTAAGATTATAATATAAAAGTAATGAAATTGCAATACATATTTTTCCGTTTTTCAGGGATAATAGCTTCTGTAATACAAATTTAGTTTCAGGAGGTTATGAAAAATGGCAAAGAATACAGCCGGAAAAAATCATGCGCAGAACTGCGGACACGGTTCCGACAGTTATGAGAGTGCAAACACCAACAATGCACAGTCTAAGAATAAGAGCACAAATTCTACGAACTGTCACAATTCCAGCAAGAGCAGCACGCAGAACGCTTCCAATTATTCTTCTGAGAACAGAGCAGAATAAAGCAGCGTTTTCACAAAGCTGACGGCAGAAAAAAGCTGCGGCAGGCCACAGATGAGTGGCTGCCGCAGCTTTTGCTTTGTCAACATTCGGCGCGTCAGACATCCAGTGTGGGAAATGCACAGAGTAAACCCGCGGATTATATTATATAATATGAAAGGAGGAAATACGATGCGTTTTGAGACGATTTCTCCGGATACACTGGATCAGTACGTGAAAAATCCCGATGTGTTTATCATCGATCTGCGGGAGCCGGATGAGTATATGGAGCGCCACATCCTGGGCGCAGTGAATATCCCCTATGAACGGCTGGAAAACTGTCATTTTCCGCAGGAGATGGAGCTGGTGCTGTACTGTGACCGGGGGGCGGTGAGCATGGCTGCGGCGAAGGAGCTGGCCCAGAAGGGCTACCGGGTGAAAACGGTGGTGGGCGGAATGCACGCCTACCGGGGCAAATACGCAAAAAGCTTTGGCGGTACGGAAAAAACTATGCATTGACACGGAAAGGCCGGGGCATTAAGATTAGAGAGTAAAGGAAACAGGAGGTACTAAGGATGAAATGGATGATTGGATCGGATATTCACGGATCCGCATATTACTGTAGAAAAATGCTGGAAGCATATAAACGGGAAGAGGCTGACCGTCTGCTGCTCCTTGGCGATGTACTGTACCACGGGCCGAGAAACGACCTGCCCCGGGACTACGCGCCAAAGGAAGTGATCGCCATGCTCAATCCCCTGAAGCGGGAGATCTACTGTGTTCGGGGAAACTGTGAGGCAGAGGTGGACCAGATGGTGCTGGAGTTCCCGGTGCTGGCCGATTACTGCCTGATCCCGGTGGGCAGACGGATGATCTACGCCACTCACGGCCATATATTTAATGAGACAAAACTGCCGCCCATGAAGGACGGCGACGTTTTGCTTCATGGCCATACCCACATTTACGCCGCCGAGGAGCGCAGCGGATATATCTATCTGAATCCCGGCTCGGTATCCATTCCCAAAGGGGGAAACGTCCCCACCTACGGCGTGCTGACCGACGACGGCGTATTCCAGATCAGGGATCTGGACGGAACAATAATCAAAGAACTGGCGCTGTAAGCCCGGGAAACGGAGGGATACATGGAAGTAATGGAATTGATGGCGCCCTGTCATTTCGGCCTGGAGGCTGTGCTGAAGCGGGAGATTTTGGATCTGGGCTATGAGATCAGCCGGGTGGAGGACGGAAGGGTTACGTTTTTCGGCGACTGGGAGGCGGTCTGCTACGGAAATATTTTTCTGCGGACAGCCGAACGGCTGATGATCAAGGCAGGCTCCTTTCGGGCAGAAACCTTCGACGAACTGTTTGAGGGAACAAAGGCTCTGCCCTGGGAGCGGTACATCCCAAAGGACGGAAAGTTCTGGGTGGCAAAGGCCACCTCACTGAAAAGCAAGCTGTTCAGCCCTTCCGATATCCAGTCGATTATGAAAAAGGCGATGGTAGAGCGGCTGAAGGGCGTCTACCACTGCAGCTGGTTCACGGAGGAGGGCGCGGCCTTTCCCCTGCGGGTATCTATGTTAAAGGACGAGGTGACCATCGGGATCGATACCTCCGGGATATCCCTGCATAAGCGGGGCTACCGGCAGCTGACCAGCAAAGCGCCGATTACGGAAACGCTGGCCGCTGCGCTGATTCTGCTGACGCCCTGGAAGGGGGACCGGATACTGGTAGATCCGTTCTGCGGAAGCGGTACATTCCCCATCGAAGCCGCCATGCTGGCCGCGAACATGGCTCCCGGCATGAACCGGGAGTTTCTGGCCGAGGACTGGGAGCACCTGATTCCCAAAAGGCTGTGGTACAACGCGCTGGAGGATGCGAGGGACAGGCTCGACCTTTCGGTGAAAACCGATATCCAGGGCTACGACATTGACGGCGAGGTAATCAAGGCGGCCAGGGAGAACGCGAAGCTGGCCGGTGTGGAGGAGCTGATTCATTTCCAGCAGAGGCCCGTCAGCGCGCTGAGCCATCCGAAGAAATACGGGTTTATTATTACGAACCCTCCCTACGGAGAGCGGATTGAGGAAAAGGAGCATCTGCCGGCCCTGTACCGGGAGATGGGAGAGAGTTTTGCCAGACTGGACACCTGGTCGAAATATGTGATTACCGCATACGAGCAGGCGGAAAAATATATCGGAAAAAAAGCGGACAAAAACCGCAAAATCTATAATGGCATGATGAAAACCTACTACTATCAGTTCCTTGGCCCGAAACCGCCAAGGAGACAGGCGGGAGAGATACATAAGTGAAACGAACATTAAGCGTGCTGTCCGGCCTGTGCCTGCTGTGTGCCGGGTTTTGGCCGCAGCAGGCACAGGCCTCGGCGGCTTATCCGGCGCTATCCCTGGAAAAGCTGGCCGTCTGGCAGCAGGAAAAACAGACAGATTTGCCGGAAATTACGCCGGTATGGAACAAGGCACAGGAGAAAGCGGGACTGGTTCTGCGCACTTCCTGGCAGGAGGAAGAACTGCCGGTACGGTATGATGCCAGAGAGGCGGGGCGGGGAGCCACAGTCAAGAGCCAGGGAAGCCTGGGTACCTGCTGGGCGCTGACGATTACCTCTGCGCTGGAGGCAGGGCTGCTTCCGGATACCCGGATGGTATTTTCCGCGGATCACATGTCCCTGCGCAATGGATTTAATATCACTCAGTATGAGGGCGGGGATTATATCATGGCGATGGCCTACCTGGCCAGCTGGACGGGCCCAGTGCTGGAAGAGGAGGATCCGTACGGCGACGGTCAGTCCCCGGAGGGCCTGAGCGCAGCCGTGCATGTCCAGGAGATACAGATGATCCACGGCGAGGGGCTGAATGCGATAAAGCGCGGCATCCTTGCCTGCGGCGGGCTTCAGACCTCCCTGTATATGGATACGGTCCGTCCGATCCGGAATTCTGCATATTATAATGAAAAAACATACGGTTATTACTACGGGGAGAAAATGACGCCGAACCACGACGTGCTGATTATGGGCTGGGACGATGAATACCCGGCGGAGAATTTTCCGGGAGATGTGCAGACGGACGGCGCGTATATCTGTCAGAACACCTGGGGAACCAAGTTCGGCGACAATGGTATTTTTTATGTATCCTATGAGGATCCAAACATTGCCGACTACTGCATTGCCTACACCCGGATTGAAAGTACGGACAACTACGACCATATCTATCAGTCCGATCTCTGCGGCGCCCAGGGACAGATCGGCTACGAAGCGGATACCTGCTATTTTTCCAATGTATACACGGCAGAAGGAGCAGAAGAGCTGCGGGCAGTAGGCTTTTATGCCGACGACGGGGATACCTCGTATGATGTCTATCTGGTGCGGGATTTTTCAGAGCCGGAGGACTTAAATGACCGGGAATACCTCCAGTCGGGAACACTTGACCGCAGAGGCTATTATACCGTCGATCTGGAAAAGCCGGTGGCCCTGGAGGAAAACGAACGCTTTGCCGTAGTGGTAAAAATCACGACAAAGGACGCCGACTATCCGGTTTCCATTGAATACCGGGCAGATAAGTACACAGAGGATGTGATCCTGGATGACGGAGAGGGGTATATCAGCCTGGAGGGAGACAAGTGGAAGCGGACGGAAGAGGCGTATTCCAGCAATGTGTGCCTCAAAGCATATACGTCAGACCGGTAACACAGCTCTTTACACCTTTCGCGTAATTATGGTATAATAGGCCAAGATTGTGGAAAGAGGAGAGCTGTGCGTGGAAAAGCGAATTATTTTTGCCACTGGAAATGAAGGAAAAATGAAAGAGGTTCGGATGATCCTTGCGGATTTGGATATGCCGGTGCTGTCCTTAAAAGAGGCAGGGATTTCCGCCGATATCGATGAAAACGGAACCACCTTTGAGGAAAATGCGGTCATCAAGGCAAAAGCCATTATGGAGCTGACCGGGGCGATTGTACTGGCTGATGATTCCGGGCTGGAGATCGATTACCTGAATAAGGAGCCGGGGATTTATTCCGCGCGGTACATGGGAGAGGATACCTCCTACCAGATAAAAAACCAAAACCTGATCGACCGTCTGGACGGCGTCCCGGATGAACAGCGGACGGCCAGATTTGCCTGTGCGATTGCCTGCGCGTGGCCGGACGGCCGGGTGGATACGACCTATGCTGCCGTAGAGGGGATAATCGGGCGAGAGAGCAGGGGCGAAAACGGCTTTGGCTATGATCCCATCTTCTATCTTCCGGAGTACGGCTGTACGACGGCAGAGCTGGATCCGGAGACGAAAAATGAGATCAGCCACCGGGGAAAAGCGCTGCGGATGATGAAAGAAAAGATGAGAGGACTTCTTCATGAAAGTACTGATTGTTAGCGACAGCCACCGCCATGATCAGAATCTGGCAGACGTAATCGGACGGGTCGGGCACATAGACCACCTGATCCACCTGGGCGACGCAGAGGGCAGTGAGGATTATATCGAGCAGATCGCAGGCTGCCCGGTGCACATCGTAGCCGGAAACTGTGATTTCTTTTCACGGTTTCCCTATGAGGACATCCTTGTGCTGGGCGGATATCGGATTCTGATTACCCATGGACACCATTTCTACGTGACGATGGGGCTGCAGGAGCTGCGGAACGAGGCAAAGGCCCAGAACTGCCGGATCGCCATGTTTGGCCATACCCACCGGCCTGTGCTGGATTACAGCGATAAAGAGGTGACGGTGGT
>JAHZHG010000221.1 GCA_019420425.1 Clostridiales bacterium | reverse complement strand
CCGTCCGGGCCATCCGGAGTAAAATTCGGAAAGGAGATATCTTTCTTGATGTTAATAATCGCATCAATCCGAAAGCCGGCCACTCCCTTGTCCAGCCACCAGTTGATCATCCGGTACAGCTCCTCAAGTACCCGGGGGTTGTTCCAGTTTAAATCCGGCTGTTCTTTGGCGAAGAAATGCAGATAGTACAGTTCGTCCTCGCCCGGCACCTTCTCCCAGGCGCTCCCGCCGAAATAGGAGCGGTAGTTTGAGGGGGGATTCCCGTTTCTCCCCTTTTCAAAATAAAAATAGTCCGCATATTCCCCGTGGGGATCGGCCAGGGCCTTCTGAAACCACTCATGCTTGTCTGAACAATGGTTAATGACCAGGTCCATGACGATGTGCATATCCCGCTTTTTCGCTTCGTCCAGCAGGCGGTCAAACTCCTCCATTGTACCGAATTCTGGGGCAATCTGGTAATAGTCCGAAATATCATAGCCCTGATCCACAAAGGGGGATTGATAAATGGGGGAAATCCAGATAATGTCAATCCCCAGCTCTTTTAAATAGTCCAGCTTTTCAATGATTCCGCCCAGATCTCCGATGCCGTCTCCGTTCGTATCGTTAAAGCTCTTCGGATAAATCTGATATGCCACCTTATCATGCCACCATTGTTTTTTCATCGGTTTCTCCTCTTGTTCATCGGCCATATGCCTGAATGTTGTATATAGTATAATCACCTTTCATCCAGTTTTCTTCTATAATTTTGCTCACTTTATTGCACTATATTGACTTTTTGTTCGTTTCCGATATTCCTGTGGCGTTATCCCCTTCTGCTCCTTGAATCTCCGGATAAAATAGCCGATGTTCTCATATCCGCAGGCGGACGCAATATCGATCACCTTTTCCTGTGTCTCTCCCAGCAATCTGGCCGCCTCTTCGATCCGCACGCCGTTTACGTATTCCGTAAAGGTCTTTCCCATCAGACGTTTGAAGTACCGGCAGAAATACTGGGGATTCATACTGACTACGCGGGCCGCCTCTTCGATTGTGATTTTTCTGCCGTATTCCTGATCGATGAATCGAAGGATTTTCTTGCCGCACTCTGCTTTTTCCCGATCTGCCTGCACCATTGTGCCTGAGGCCAGAAATGCGTCTTTTCCGTACAGCTCAGCGAGTATCCGGTAGAGGTTAGCCTTTACCAGCAGATAGGCGTCCAGAGTCTTCCTTCCGGCTTCCCGGCAAACCTCCCGATAGGCCTCCAGAATCCGCGGGAAAGCCGGATGATCCTTCTCTACCATCGGAGGAAAAAGTCGTTTTTCCTCTAAAAGCGGGCGGATCAGCTCCAGCTGAACGCCGTCCAGTCCGGAAAAGCTCAGCATATTCAGTTCAAATACCACAGCGCTCTCCTTCTGTCCCGGCGCCAGCTTCAGTCCGTGGATTTCCCCCGGATTGACAAACAAAAAAAGCGGCCCCTCGGCCTGGAACTCGTTCATCTGCAGATTAACGGTAAACCGGCCCCGCTCCAGAAAAATCATTTCCGTCTCCTTATGCCAGTGCAGCCTGACCTCGTCCTCCATATCACGTTCCCATTGGTAAACGGCCAGGGGAAAAATCGCTGTGCCGTGGGCGGCGGTTTCCTTTAGATATTCTTCCTGCTGTTTCATGAATGCGTCCTCGTTTTATTGTTTCGGATTATGACTGGTCTTAAGCTCCTTATCTGGTGAAAGTGTATCACAGAGTTTTGTTTCTTACAATCAAAAATAAGCGCCAACAGCAGTTATGCTATTCGCACTTATTTTGTATGGGAATCTCAATCGTGAAATCCGTTATTTCCCCAGATATACGCCCTGCTCCTCCAGTGCGCCGCGCAGCTGCCCCGCATCCAGCTTCCGCGGAGATATCTTCTTTTCCACCGCCATCGCAGCTGCTGTCCCTGCCGCCTGCCCAAACGCGATACAGCACGGGATCATCCGTACAGTGGAGGCCGCCGTCTCATCTGCCGATATACTCCGGCCAGCCACCAGCAGGTTTTCTGCCTTTTTCGGCACCAGACAGGAATAGGGAACTCCGTAAAACGGCCCGTTTTCCAGTACATAATAGGTGCCGCTCTCGTTATCCTTATTATGGGTATCCATAGAGGTGGCGAGCACAGCGATCGTATCCTCCGGCACGCGGCAGGAGATCACATCGTCGGCCGTCAATGTGTACTCTCCTTCGATATGACGTGTCTCCCGAAGTCCCACCGTGGCTGCTGTCCCCATAAAAACTGCATGTTCAAAACCGGGAGCATACTTTTTCATAAAGGTAAATACGTGCTTTGCCTGCTTCATGCCCTCGATCTCTCCCCTGGTCAAATCCTCCGGGTTGGTTCCGTCCACGTCCAGTATCCTGGTTACGTTCATCCGAAATTCTCCTTTAGCCGGGCTTTCAAACAGGCAGACCTCTCCTCTGGGAATACCCCATTCCCCCTTTTTCTCCCGAATCAGCCAACTGAATGGCCCATAAAATGGCCGGATTTCATCCCGATGCTCCCGGATATGGGCATCCAGCTTTTCCGTATCCACATTGCCTACACGGAAGAATAAGGTAGGCGGCTGCATTTCTCCTCTGCGATTTCCAAGGGCGTACGGCACCCCCGCAGCCACCGCCACATCCCCGTCACCGGTGCAGTCGATGACCTGCTTTGCCCGAATCACAGACAATCCGCTCTTATTATTGATCACCAGACCGGTAACCCTGTCCTCCTCCATTACCACATCCACAAAGGCAGTATGCAGCAGGATCTCCGCCCCTGCTTCCTGCAACATTTCTGTGGCAATCAGCTTAAAGCATTCATGGTCGAACGGGCCTACGTGATTGTGGCGGAATAGGAGCATTCCGGGGCGATTTCCCGGGGATGGATCGCTCCCCCCGCAGCCACCATCCGTTCCACCAGCTCCTCGAATACTCCCCGGATAATCTGTTTTTCTCCTTTCGCATCATAGCAGGTCATAAACGGGGCCACCAGGCCGTTTGTCGCCATACCGCCGACACAGCCCCACTGGTCAAAAACCAGGGTTTTTGCTCCCCTTCTTGCCGCACATACAGCCGCTCCGATTCCGGCCGGGCCGGCACCGGCTACCAGCACATCCACATCCTTGTATACCGGTATCGTTTTCTGATAAGTTATCTGTTCCATATTCTCCTCCCGCTTCAATTCATTATTCGGCCTCAAAGGCAAATACACGGAATTGCTCCGCTCCCCACGTTTTCTCCGGAATCAGCCGCAGGGAAACCACCTCCCAGTCCACCTTCAGGATCACCAGACGCTGATGGTTTTCATGAATGCTCATGCTTATCCTTTTGCCGTCCCTCTGCGTCCCCTCCACTGTAAAAGAACGGATTAAGGTCTGCGGCACACTGAACCGCTTTTCCTCCAAAAAATAGTGGGACGGCAGATTCAGATAGCTCCGGTTTAAATCGCTGTCAAAAACCAGCCGTATCCTGTGGATTCTCTCTGGCCCGTCAAATCGGTATTCCAGTTCATCTCCGTTTTTGCCTACCCAGCAGTTTTCCTCCCGGCGTTCCGCACCGTTTCGCACCACCTCGCTGCTGCACCAGGCATTTGCCGAAAGCGGGGAAATCCGGCGGGTTTTGCCGGGCAGGTAGCAGTCCTGATCCATCAGCCTCTGCTGCAGCTCTTCTACATCAATCCCGGATATATGGCCGCCCTTTTCCGCCGCCATTGCCACCGCCAGCCCCAGGGCCTCTCCTAGCACACCGCAGGTGGCCTCCACCCGGGATGAGCTAAACGCCAGATGGGTGGCGCTGATGTTCCTCCCCGCGAAGGTCAGATTCCTGATATCCCGGGAATAAAGGCAGCGTAAGGGGATTCCCCACGGAGAGGGCGCCGGATAATTGACGGCAATCCTTCCCGGATGATAAAAACCCTCGGGATAATGATTGTCCATCGTCCAGCCGCCGTAGCCGACAACGTCCGCAAATTTGCCCGCGCTGTCCACATCATTCTGGGTCACGATATAATCCCCGATATACCGTCGGCTCTCCCGCTTTCCCGGAAGGCTTCCCACCCATTCCAGCTCCCAGTTATCCAGGCCGTGGTCCCCCCGGTTTTTCAGGTGATCCCAGACACCGTATGCAATTTTCAGCAGCTCTTCCTTGACCTCCTCCGTATCATGGATCCCATCCCGGTCACCGCCCAGCTCAATCCACCAGAAATTCTGCTTCAGCGTATGGACCTTTCCCTCCAGCATGGAATCATCTTCGTAGACATAGGCCCACGCAGGCGGAATAAAGGATTTCTTCTCTGTCGTCTCCCTGGCCTGCAGCAGAATGCTCATTCCCATGGTCTTATCATCGGCCTCCTCCTGCCCCAGGCTCTCGCCGAACATCTCCTTTGACTCTCTGCCGTACATATATCCGGCTCCGGTCAGCGGCGCTAAAATGGAATCGCCGGAGCAGTCCGCATAATATGCAGCCCGCACCGTCCAGAAGGTCTCCGTTGTCAGCTGCCAGCCGGTGACGGATTCGATCCGTTTTTCCTTTACCCCGGCCTCAAAGCAGGAGCAGTTCATCAGCAGACGGATGTTTTTTTCTGCCCGTACCTTTGTGTAAAGCACATGATCCCAGAGCGGATACTTCATTCCCGGATTGTAATAATAATTCTCCAGCTGAAGCTCCTCCACAATCCCGGTTTCCCGGACGTCCCTTCCCTGGGCGCCTCCTATGGGCATCCGGATTTCGCTGGAGGCATTCCCGCCCAGCACGGGCCGATCCTGCATCAGCACCACGGATACCCCGCCGCGGGCCGCGGAAATTGCCGTGCAGATACCGGCAATTCCCCCTCCCACCACGCAGAGATCCGCATATAACTCCCGTTTTCTCATTCGGTCTCCTTTCTTCCTGTCAGCCCTTCACGCCGGAGGTCGCGATGCCCTCCACAAAGTATTTCTGGCAGAATACAAACAATATCACAATCGGCACGAGCGCCACCGTTGCCGCTGCCATGGTCAAATTGTACTCCTGTGCCTCATCCAGCAGGTACCAGCGAATCCCCAAGGCCACCGTGTAAAACTTCTTATTGGTTAGGAAAATCAACGGATACAGATAGTCATTCCAGGTAGTCACAAAGGACAGTACGCTCAACGATACCATAGCCGGCTTGGTCAGTGGCATCAGTATACGGAAAAAAATCCGGAAATGCCCTGCGCCGTCCACCTTGGCCGCCTCGCACAGCTCGTTTGGCAGACCGATGTAAAACTGCCGCAGCATAAAAATTGCCGTTACATTGAACCAATTGGGCAGAATGACTGCCCACAGATTATTATACAGACCCAGGGTCTTGAAC
>JAHZHG010000220.1:3282-5359 GCA_019420425.1 Clostridiales bacterium | reverse complement strand
CAGGGAGGACAGGCTTCTCTGCTGTCCTTTGGCAGCGGAGATAAGGTAAATGTAGTTCCGGCAAAGGCTTCCTGTGCGGTTTCCGGGATATCTGCGGATGAGCTGCAGGCCGCTGCGGATTTCTGCACAGGGGAGACGAAGGTCAGCTATGAGTGGAGGGAGCAGAACGGCGTTTATTTCATCCAGGCCAAGGGCATGGCGGCCCATGCATCCACCCCGGAGCTGGGAAATAATGCGCTGACTGGTCTGCTGACCCTGCTGGGCAGACTGCCCCTTGACGGAGAAGAACAGGAACTGATCAGCCGGCTGAATAGGCTGTTTCCCCATGGAGATCACCAGGGAAAGGCCCTTGGCGTGGATATGGAGGACGAGGCTTCCGGCAGGCTTACGATTACACTTAGTATGCTGCACATGGAAGAGGGCAGCTGGCAGGGGGAATTTGACTGCCGTGCGCCGATCTGTGCCAATGATGACAACCTGACGGGAGTAATCCGCAAAAGGCTGGCGGAAGCTGGCGTTGACCTGGCAGAGGGAGGGATGATCCCGGCCCACCATGTCCCAGAGGATTCGCGGCTGGTCCGCACGCTGCTGGACAGCTACGAACGTTACACCGGAATCAAGGGAAAACCAATTGCCATTGGCGGAGGCACTTACGTGCATAATCTGGAGCGTGGAGTGGCCTTTGGCTGTGCCAGCCCGGATGTGGACAACCATATGCACGGGGACGATGAGTTTATGCTGGTGGATGCACTGGTAATGAGTGCAAAGATATTTGCAGATGCGATCGTCCATCTTTGCGCGGAATGCTAAAGCAATAATCGAATAAAGGGAAAAACAACAAAACCCGAAAACGACGGCCGTCTGCCGATGCGTTTTCGGGTTTTGCTTTCGCTGTGATAAAGGATTAGAAACCGTCCTCTTCCAGGATGCTCTGAGCCTTTGCGGTATCGTCACAGACCACCAGTACGGCATAGGTTCCCGCCTCCTGAACAATGGCCTTGTCCAGCTTTTTGACCTCATCCGCATTGTAGGAAGCAAACAGATCAGACTGGGTTGTGACCCGGTTTTTGAACAGATCGACAACCTCGCCGGCATAGTCGCTGTCCTTGCACTTGATTACGGCTACCTCACAGGCGCTTGCGCCGGAGCTTAGATAGGCACAGCCGGAATCTATCTGGTCGGGATCGACAAAATAGATGGACTCCAGCATGTTCGCGGAGGCTTCGGTCAGCTGATCGCTGGTAACTGTCTCTGCCTGCAGCTGCTGGGCAAGCTGGGCCGGATCAGCATTTACCTCGGCGGAGTCCTTCTTTTTGCCGCCGCAGCCGGTGAGACAGAGCAGGCCAATGGAGACAGGCAGTAATATACGTATAAATTTCATGATTGACACGTCCTTTCTTTGGTTAGCGAAAACCGATTTTTATGAAAATAATCAAAGATAATGATTTTTCAGATAATCCAGCATGATCTTGGAATATTTCTCAAAGAGATGTACGCCGTCTACCGTAGCTCCCTCTTCAAGGGAAGCATTGCCGTTATCCAGAACCTCGTTCAGGTTGATGTAGTGATATCCATCAGCTTCGCACAGCTGGAGAATCGCTTCATTTGCCTTGTCTACGTTTTCGTTGTTCACGTAATCGCCGGTGGTTACCTTGTCCTCTTCAACGTAAATCACGCTGCAGATATAGAGCGTTGCATTCGGCTGGAGCGCGGTGATCTGTTTTAGATCAGCGGAAAAGTTCTCTTTAAATTCGTCCCAGTTGTAATAACCCAGATCATTGGTTCCCAGCATAATATAAATCTTGCCAAACGGCTGCTCGCTGAGCAGCTCCGGAATCGTGGCTGTTCCGTCTGCCGTGGCGATGGAATCGTTGGTCAGCATGGTTTCCACATTCATCCCTACGCTGGTGTAGAATGTGCCCTGAGTGATCCCTGAGCTGTTGCGGAAGCCTTCCATCCGGGAATCTCCGATAAATACAGCATCAGAAAAATAGGAATCGTCCACTGCCGCAGACGCTTGCGGCACAATGGCCGGACTGGAAAGCGCGGCTGAAGCGGACGCTTCCGTACTGCGCTC
>JAHZHG010000220.1:0-3272 GCA_019420425.1 Clostridiales bacterium | reverse complement strand
CTCGGAGCTTTCCGTTTCCGCGAAAGAATCCGGAGCCTCTGTCTGATTCTGGACGGACGGCGATGTGGAAGCAGCTGTGGCGGCATTGCCGGACAACATGGACGCGCCGTGAGAAACCATGGTAATGATCAGTCTGCCTTCAAAAACAACCAGAACAACAATAACAGCGATCAGAAGATTCGGCACCAGCCGGTCTTTTTTGCGCCGTCTGCGTTGGTTTTTCCCCATAATAATTCCCCTTTAGTATGATTCACTGCAGTCAGAACGGACGGGAACTGGCCGCAGAAGAAAGTATTTGCTTATCGCATTATAATATTATATAATAAACTGGTTCGATGTAAAGCATTTTTGGAAAGATTCCCAAAAACTTAAGAACTTGTAACATTGTGGATATATTTCCCGATTCATGGGAAAATATGGGGATTTACAGGGATTTGGAGCATAAAAAATGGTTTTCAGCAGTTTACTTTTTCTGTTTCGATTTCTTCCGGCGGTGCTGGCACTGTATTATCTGCTGCCCAGATGCTGCCGCAACACCGTACTGTTTCTGGCCAGCCTGGTGTTCTATGCCTGGGGAGAGCCGGTATATGTGGTTTTGATGATCTTTACCACGCTGATCGCCTGGTCACACGGAATCCTGGTGGACCGGTTTCTGCAGCGGGGAGAGAGAAAAAAAGCGAGGGCGGCGCTGGTTTCCTCTTCGGTGATCTGCCTTGCGCTTCTGGGCTTTTTCAAATATACGGATTTTGTCCTGAATGTGATAAACGACCTGACCGGGAGCAGCATCCCGCTTTTGCAGCTGGCTCTCCCCATCGGTATTTCCTTTTATACATTCCAGACAATGTCCTATACCATTGATGTTTACCGCGGGGAGGCGGCTGTGCAGAGAAACGTTATCTCCTTCGGCACGTATGTGGCGATGTTCCCACAGCTGATTGCAGGCCCTATTGTACAGTACAAAACGGTTGATGAGCAGCTGCGGACCAGAAGGGAGACGGCGGATGAGTTTGCCGAGGGCGTTCATCGGTTCATGATCGGCCTGGGGAAAAAGGTACTGATTGCAAACAACGCAGGAATCCTCTGGGATACGATCAGTCAGCTGCCTGCTGCATCTCTTCCGGTGCTGACTGCGTGGATTGGCATTTTGGCCTTTGCCTTTCAGATTTATTTCGATTTCTCCGGGTATTCGGATATGGCTATCGGCCTTGGGCACATGTTTGGCTTCCGCTTTCTGGAGAATTTTAACTATCCATATATGTCCAAAAGCATTACGGAATTCTGGCGGAGATGGCATATTTCTTTAAGTACCTGGTTCAGGGACTACGTGTATATTCCGCTGGGCGGAAACCGGGTGGGGAAGGGCCGCCATGCGTTCAATATCATGGTGGTATGGCTGCTGACCGGCATCTGGCACGGGGCCAGCTGGAACTTTCTGCTCTGGGGCCTGTATTACGGGGTGCTTCTTCTGCTGGAAAAGTTTTTCCTGGGAAGGCTGCTGGAACGTCTGCCTGCACTGCTGCGTCATGTTTACTGTATTTTCTTTGTACTGCTGGGATGGAATCTGTTTGCTTTTGATCAGCTGAGCGAGGGAATCGGCTATTTCCGTGCGCTGTTTGGCGGATATGGGCAGGGTATCCTGAACGGAGAGACGATTTATCTGCTATATACCAATGCGGTGCTCCTTTTGATTGCCGCTGTCGGTTCATTTCGGCTGCCCGCCCGCCTGGCCGGCTGGGTGATGGACAGGCTGAAGCGGATGGACTGGGTATGTATTGCGCTGCGCGGGGTGATCTATACGGCGATTTTTATTCTGGCCGTAGCTTATCTGGTGGATGCCTCCTACAATCCGTTTTTGTATTTCCGATTTTAGCGAAGAGGTGAGGGACGATGAACAAAAAGCAATCGTGGAATATAACCCTGCTTTTTCTGATTCTGGTCTTTGGCTTTGCCATTGCTTCCTTTATTAAGCCGGAGCAGGAATTTTCAGAGAAGGAAAACCGTGTACTGGCGGAAAAACCTGAATTTTCCATAGAGAGTCTGCTGGAGGGCAGCTATACGGCGGACTATGAGACCTATCTGACGGATCAGTTTTTGCTGCGCAATTCCTGGGTAGGGCTGAAAACGGCGGTAGAGCGGCTGACGCTTAAGCAGGAGGTCAACGGCATCTATTTTGCCAGAGACGGCTACCTGATCGAGAGCCACCGAGACAGCTTTTCCACAGATACGGCGGAGGCGAATATCCATACCCTGGGCACATTTGCCCAGAAGGCGCTGGGCATGTACGGCAGCGACCATGTATCGGTGATGGTCGTGCCCAATGCGGTGGAGGTGCTGAAGGAAAAGCTGCCGCCCTATGCGCCGCGGGGAACAGAAGCGGAATATCTGACCAGGGTCAAGGAGGCACTGCCGGAGGGCGTGTGGTTTGACGCGGGCGAGGTGCTCTACCGGCACCGGGATGAATATATTTTTTACCGGACGGATCACCATTGGACCACGCTGGGCGCGTATCATGTGTATGCCGAGTGGGCCAGAAGTATGGGGATAGAGCCGCTTGCCGAAGAGGACTACGAAATCCGGGAGGTAACGGACAGCTTTCTCGGGACAGTGGAGTCAAAGGTGAATACGGCGGCAGAGGCGGACACGATCCAGATCTTCCTGCCGAAGAAGAAGGTGGCGACGGAACTGTCTTATAACCGTTCGGAAGAGAAAAAGACCTCTCCCTACGATTACACAAAGCTGGTGGATAAGGACAAGTATGCAGTATTCTACGGCGGAAACCAGGGGTTGATTGCGTGCAGTACAGGCGTCAAAAACGGGCGGAGGCTGCTGGTGATCAAGGATTCCTATGCCAATTGCTTTGTACCCTTTACGTATACAGAGTTTGCTCAGGTGGATATGGTGGACCTACGGTATTTTAACGAAAGCCTGAGTGACTTTATGGAGAATGGAAATTATACGGATGTGCTGTTTTTATATAATGCGTCCGGATTTGCAGAGGATCCGAATGTATACCGTTTGCAGTCATAAACAGAATAAGGAGGATGAACGCTGATGAGCATGGCAGACCAGATATTTATTACCATGTGCCGGGATATTTTGGAGAACGGCGTGAGCACGGAGGGGGAAAGGGTCCGGCCCAAATGGGAGGATGGGACCTTTGCATACACGATCAAGCGGTTTGGCGTGGTAAACCGGTATGATTTACGAAAGGAATTTCCGGCATTGACGCTGCGGAAAACCGGGCTGAAGAATGCGTTTGATGAAATTTTGTG
>JAHZHG010000022.1:15485-16734 GCA_019420425.1 Clostridiales bacterium | reverse complement strand
AGGCGCTGGACGGTGTGCGGCTACAGGTAAAAGCAGGCGAGGTACATGCCCTGCGGGGGGAAAACGGAGCCGGAAAATCTACGTTAATGAAGATACTGGGAGGCTCCTACGTGATGGATGAGGGGGAAATCTATATCGACGGGGAGAGAGCGGATATTTCTGCACCGGCACAGTCGCAGAAGCATGGAGTTGCGGTGATTTATCAGGAGCAGGCGTTGGTGGACTGTCTTACCATTGCAGACAATATCATGCTGGGACGGATACCAAATACAAAGGGCGTCATTGACAGACGGGAGCTTTTGCATAGAGTAAAGCAGGCTATGGAGCGGACAGGTACGGATTTTGACCCCGGACAGAACGTAGGGAGGCTGAGTGTAGCTCAGAAGCAGTTTGTAGAGATTGCAAAAGCAGTGTCCATGGACGCAAAAATTATTGTTATGGACGAGCCTACCTCCGTCCTGACCCTTCCTGAGACAGAGGTACTCTTTCGCCTAATCAGGCAGCTCAAAGCACAGGGAAGAAGCATCATCTACATATCCCATCGCCTGGAGGAGCTGCCGCAGATTGCAGACCGCTGTACGGTGCTAAAGGATGGGACCTATGTGGGCACCAGGGAGATGAGAGAGGTGACCAAGGATCAGCTGATTGCCATGATGACCGGGCGGGAAATCAAACAGATATATCCGGAGAAACATACAGAAAACGGAGAAATCTGCCTGGAGGTTAAAGGACTCACCCAAAAAGGGACCTTTGCCGATATCTGCTTTCAGGTAAGAAAAGGAGAAGTGCTGGGCTTTAGCGGCCTGGTGGGATCGGGACGCAGCGAGGTCTGCCGGGCGATTTTTGGCGTGGATCCTTACGACAGTGGGGAAATCTGGCTGGAGGGAAGAAAATTAAGGGTAAAGCTGGCCGGACAGGCGCTGGCTGCAGGTATTGTATATATCACAGAGGACCGCAAGGGAGACGGCCTGTTTTTGGGGATGTCTATCGGAGAGAATATTTCCATCTCCACCCTGCAAAGAGTCTGCCGGGCCGGCGTAATCGACAAAAAGAAGGAGTCGGCAGCCGTGCAGGAATATCTGCAAAAGCTCCAGGTGAAGTGTACAGGAGCCTCACAGCCGGTTGGGGATCTTTCCGGCGGAAACCAGCAGAAGGTGATGATCGCCAGAGCCATGCTGGCCAGGGCAAAGGTGATAATTGTTGATGAGCCCACTCGTGGAGTGGATGTGGGAACAAAGACGGAAATCTA
>JAHZHG010000022.1:1303-15475 GCA_019420425.1 Clostridiales bacterium | reverse complement strand
ATCCGGAATATGGCAGATAAGGGCTGTGCAGTTATCATGATCTCGTCCGAGCTGCCTGAGGTGATCGGGATGAGCGACCGGATTCTGGTCATGCACGAAGGCAGGATTACCGCGGAGCTTTCCGGCAGTGAGGCAACGGAGGAAAAAATTCTTTCCGCGGCGACGGGGGGTAACTGATTATGGAAAAAAAGAAAAACAAAAATGCGGCGGCGGCCGCAGGCAGGATGATACTGGAAAGATATAGCTCTATAATCGTGCTGCTGGTGATGATCATTGTGGCATCCCTTGTATCGGATGTATTTTTTACCACGAATAATATACTGAATGTACTGCGCCAGGTGTCGGCGAATGCCATATTGTCCATCGGGCTTTTGATGGTAGTCATCACCGGCGGGATCGATATTTCCATCGGATCTGTGGTGGGAATCACATCGGTAATGTTTGCCGCTCTTTATGATCCCGATGCGGCAGTGGGACCGTTTCACGGCCTGATCGGCCTGTTAAGCAGGCTCGTGCCGGAGCAGACAATAGGGCTGATCGTACCCTTCCTTATTTTGATGGCATTTGGCGGATTGTGGGGCTTTATTAACGGCATTGTAATCTGCAAAGCCAGGGTTCAGCCGTTTATTATGACCATTGGCACGCTGACCTTGTACAGGGGAGTCGCTCTCCTGGTTTCCAACGGAAAGCCGATTTATATGGCACAGGAGACAGCGGCAAAGGTACAGTTCTTAGGAGACGGGCGGATTGCGTTTAATATTCCCACTCAGGTGGTTGTGCTGGCAATTGTAGGCATCGTTATGGCTTTTCTGTTGAACAAAACAATTTTTGGCCGGTACATAAAAGCAATCGGCGGAAATCAGGAATCAGCCAGAGTCGCAGGCATCAATGTGGACAGGTTCAAAACCTGGGCGTACGTGCTAAGCGGCGTGATGGCCTCCGTGGCAGGAATCATTCTGACAGCCAGGACGACTACCGGCGATCCCACCCTGGGAGAGTCCTTTGAAATGAATGCAATTGCAGCATGCGTCATTGGCGGAGCCAGCTTAAACGGCGGTGTCGGCACAATCGGGGGAACCATCATCGGCGCAATCATTATCGGCATTATCAACAATATTTTGAATCTAGCGAATATTTCTACCTATTATCAGTATGTGGTCCGAGGGGGAATCATTATACTGGCGGTAGTATTTAATTCCAGAAAAAGAAAAAAATAAAACGGTTTTTATTGCGGGGGCAATGAAAATAGAAAAAAAATAAAGGAGGAAGAAACAATGAGGAAAAGAAAGAGACTTGCAGTTGGTATGGCGGCCGCTTTGGCTTGTGCGGTGATGGTGACGGGATTTCCTGCGGATATGTCTGGGGGAAGCCGGGTACAGGCAGAGGAGACGGAAAAAACCTACAAAATCGGCATGTCTATTGACACGACGAGCCAGGCCTGGAGAGCGGGGCTGGTGGAGGACGTATCTAAAGAGGCTGCCCTGCATCCGGAGGTTGAGCTGACGATTACCGATGCAAACGGCAATACGGAGAAACAGATTTCCGATGTCGAGGATCTGATCACCAAAGGGGTACAGGCAATTCTGATCAGCCCGATTGAGACGCAGCCGTTGACCAATGTGTGTAAGAAGGCGTACGATCAGGGAATTCATGTCATCGTACTGGACCGTGAGCTGGAGGGCGAGGACTGGACCTGCTTTATCGGAGCAAACAATCGGAACATTGGCGCGGCGGCCGGCGAGTTCATCGCAGAATATATGACAGAAAACGGCTATACCAAGCTGGTGGAGATTCAGGGAACGCCCGGCTCCAGCCCTTGCCGCGACAGAAGCGAGCCGATGCTGGAAAAGCTGGAGGGCACGGATATTGAGGTGGTTTCCCAGCAGACGGCAAACTGGGTGGAGAATGAGGCAATCGAGGTAACGGAAAACCTGCTGCAGGCATATCCCGAGGGCGAGATTGAGGTGATCTACGCACAGTGCGACGTAATGGCTTTGGGCGCGTTAAAGGCGATGAAATCCGCGGGGCGCAGCGAAATCAAGATTATCAGCGTGGACGGACAGAAAGAAGCGCTGGAAGCGATCAAGGAAGGTTCTATCGTGGGGACATTTACCTATCCGTTCCCGGGCGCTGAAGGCGTAAGGGTTGCGATGGAGCTGATCGACGGCGGAACGGTGGACAAGGTCATTGATATGGAATCCGTATTTATTGATTCTTCAAATGTAGAGGAATACTACGATCCGGATTCTGCGTTTTAAGGAATAAAAACTATACGGTTTTGGCAGGGGTCACAGCCTGCCAGAACATGCAGATGGAGGTGCTGATCATGGCAGTGGAAATGACAGAAAGATGCAAACGCATCCGGGAAAGGCTGGTGCATACCGACCCGATTATCTGTCCGGAGCGGGCTGTGCTGTGGACGGAATCCTATAAACAGACAGAGGATCAGCCGCCGGTTATCCGCGCAGCAATGGCATTGAAGGAAACGCTGAGCAAAATGACGATCCACATCTATGAGGATGAGCTTTTGGTGGGAAATCAGGGCAGCGCCCTTCGGGCCGCCCCGCTGCATCCCCAGATCAATCTCTGGTTTTTAAACGAGCTGGACAGCTTTGAAAAGCGGGAAGGCTCCCGTTTCCTGATTTCGGAGGAGGCGAAGGAAAAGATCCGCTCCGTGGAGGAATACTGGAGAGGAAAGACGGTCTATGAGCGGACGATGGCGCTGCTTCCCCAGGACGCGGTTGACAGTATGAATTCCAAGATGTTCACCTGCAGCTACACCCTGGCAAAGGGGACCGGTCATTTTCTGTTAAATTTTGAAAAGGTACTCAGAGACGGCTTTTACGGAATACAGAAGGAATGCGAGGAGCGCCTGCAGAGGCTGGATTATGCCATCCCGGAGGATTTTGAACAGTTTTCCGTGTACAGAGCTGTAATTATTGTCTGCGAAGCGGTGAAAATTTTTGCCGAACGGTACGCGGCTCTGGCAGAAGAACTGGCGGAAGCAGAAAACAATGCCGGCCGCAGGGCGGAGCTGCGGCGGATTGCTTCAATCTGCAGGCGGGTGCCCTATTATCCGCCGAGAGACTTTTACGAGGCGGTACAGTGTACCTGGTTCCAGCAGCTGATCGCCCAGATTGAGTCCGACGGAACCGGTTTGTCCGTGGGAAGGCTGGATTACTTTCTATGGCCCTTCTACAAAAAGGACAGGGAAGAAGGAAGGCTGGAAAAATCCTTTGCAGAGGAGCTGATGGATTCCTTCTGGCTGAAGTGCGGAGAGATTATTGAAGTATGGAATGAGGATGACTCCCGATATTTTGGCGGGCACCCCATATCCCAGACCATTACCCTGGGAGGAACCGAAGCGGATGGAAGCGATTCGGTAAATGAATTGACTTATATTTGCTTAGATTCTACAATGAAGGTAAGGCTGCCGCAGCCGTCCGTCTGTGTGCGGGTACATAAAAATTCTGATTTCGCCTTTCTGCGAAAATGCGCGGAGGTAATTCGCTGCGGCCTGGGTATGCCGGCAATGTACAATGATGAAATCGCGATTCCTTCGCTGATGAACCGGGGCGTATCCATGGAGGATGCGCGGAGAAACTGGGGAGTTGCCGGCTGTGTAGAGATGGGCTTGCAGGGGCAGATGTGTCATTTTGCCAATTCCGGATATTTCAACCTGGTAAAATGCCTGGAAATCACCATGGACGGCGGCTTTGACAAGGTAACGGGAAAGCAGGTCGGCCCACAGACAAAGCGGGCGGAGGAAATGGAGTCCTATGCGGAGTTTTTGGAAGCCTTCAAAGCACAATTTCACTGTGCAATGCACCATATGGTGGAAATTGGAAACGTGGTAAATACGATGCACGCAAAATGGGTTACCCTGCCGTTTATCACTGCCTTTACCGAGGACTGTATTGGCCGGGGAAAGGAGGTCCATGACGGCGGAGCAAAGTATAATCATGACGGACCCCAGGGCGTGGGCCTGGCAGACGTGGCGGATTCCCTGTGCGTAATCAAGAAGCTGGTATTTGAAGAACACGCCTTTACCATGAAGGAGCTGATGGAGGCAGTCCGCGCAGACTTTGCCGGGTATGACGAAATCCGGGTGCAGGTATTAAAGGATGCGCCGAAATACGGAAACAATAACCGTTATGTGGACGATATAGCCAGAAATGTGCTTACCTATTTCTGTGATGAGGTAGGACAATACAGAAACCTGCGGGGAGGCGTATTTGTCCCGGGACAGTATTCCAACTCAGCCAATGTCCCCTTTGGCGAAGACTGCGGGGCAACACCGAACGGAAGAAAGGCGCATACCCCCATTGCAGAGGCGTGCTCGCCCAGCCACGGCGCAGAAAAGAATGGGCCGACGCAGGCCGCCCTGTCTGTAGCGCACCTGGATCATGTGCTGGTAACCAACGGAACACAGTATAATCAAAAATATCACCCGAACACGCTGAAAGGGGAAAAGGGGCTGGAGGCCCTGGCAGGCCTGATTAAGACCTTTTTTGAGGCGGGCGGCTTCCATATCCAGTTTAACGTAGTTTCTGCGGATACGCTGAGGGAAGCGCAGAGGAACCCGGAAAATTACAGAGATCTGGTAGTCAGAGTCGCCGGATACACGGCATTCTTTGTTGATCTGAACAAGGCAATACAGGACGATATCATTGGACGGACAGAAATGAGCTTTGCCTAGCCGGTACGGGCTGTTGTCATAGAGGACAACAGCCCTTTATCCCTGAATTAAGCCGCAGCGAATGCGGCATGTGAGGTAAATATGGAAAAAACAGGATTAATATACAGCATACAGCGATATTGTATCCATGACGGCCCGGGGATACGGACAAATATATTTTTCAAGGGCTGTCAGCTTCGGTGCCCGTGGTGCGCCAATCCGGAATCCCAGCATAAGCAAAGGGAGCTGTCGTTTGTCTCCCATAAGTGCACACAATGCGGGCTGTGCATAGAAAAATGTCCGCAAAATGCCCTGCGGAAAGAAAAAAACGGAAGGATTAACCGGAAGGGCTGCGATCTGTGCGGCCTGTGTGTGCGCTGCTGCCCGGCAGACTGCTATCAGATTTTTGGCAGAGAGGTGACAGTGGCTGAGCTGCTTGAGGAGGTGGAAAGGGATCTTCCGTTTTATCAGAACAGCGGCGGAGGGGTCACGGTGACCGGGGGGGAGCCAACCCTGCAGCCGGAGTTCCTGACGGAGTTTTTGTACGCCTGCAAAACCCGGGGCATAGATACGGCAATGGAGACCCATGGAAATGCTCCTGCACAGGTGATGGAGCAGCTCGCCCCTGCCGTGGATCACTTTCTGGTCGATATCAAATGTATGGACAGCGGGCTGCATGAGCGGGTAATCGGAGAAGGAAATCAACGTACGCTGGAGAATATACGGCTGCTGGCCGGGAAACTGGACAAAGAAGTTTCCCTGAGGGTGCCCTGTATTCCGGGGTTTAACCTGGACGAAAAAAACAAAAGAGCGCTGGCCGTATTCGCAAAAGAAATAGAAAAAACCGGAAATCTGCATAGGATACATTTACTTCCGTATCACAACCTGGGTTTAAGTAAATATGAGGCGCTTGACCGGGAATATGCATATAAAGACATGGCAGCGCTGCGGGACGAGGAGCTTGCCCAGTATGAAACGGAGATGAGAAATGAAGGGCTGCCGGTGACGATTGGCGGCTGACGGGGGCGGTCGATTGAGACAGGAAAGAATCAGGCTGGAAAACATTTCAAAGGCTATCTATCATACCAAAATACTGAATCACGTAGAGATGAGGCTGTTTGCGGGGGAGATTGTGGCGCTGATGGGAGCAAACGGCGCGGGCAAAACCATATTGATGGAGATACTGGCCGGGGTGGTTTGCTGTGATGAAGGGGAAATCTTTTACGAGGAATATCCGACGGCAATACGTACTCCGCTGGAAGCCAGGCATTTACGGATACAGTACATTCCCAGCCATGGCGGTTATATGGATCTGCTTACCGTTTTTGAAAATCTGTATTTTGACAATGACGGACAGTTTTTCATCCGGGCAGGAAAGCAGAAACAGGAGGCAAAGGCACTGCTGGAAGCCTTTGGGCTTAAGCTCAGGCTGAACCGAAGGTATGCGGACTTAAGCATGGGAAAGAAAAAGCTGGTGAAAGTAGCTGCCGCTGTGCGCACCAGGCCCAAGGTTTTGCTCATGGATGAACCCATGGCTTATCTGAATCATGAGGAGAGAAACATTCTTTCAAAAACGCTCCTGGAGCTGAAAAGAGGCGGAACCAGTATCCTGCTGACTACACACAGCATAAAAATGGCAAAAGAGCTGGCTGACCGGGGAGTTATCCTGAGGGAGGGGAGCGTGGCAGCCAGCTTTGAGATGGATCAGTATAGCGAAGAAACCATTTTTTCCATGGTAGCAGGGGATTTATACCGAAGTATCGGCAAGGCGGAAGTGCCGGCGGGGGGAAAGCTCAGGCTGGAGGCAAAACATTTGTCCGGAGACGGGATAAAAGAGGCCAGCTTTTGCGTACATGAAGGAGAGATACTGGGCATACTTGGCCTGTCCGGGTCAGGGAGAACGAAAATTATGGATCTGCTGTTTGGTTTAAAAAAGCGGGATAGTGGGGAAATTTATATAGACGGGAAAGAAGTCCGGATAGACTCTCCCAGAGATGCATGGAAGCACCGCATTGCTTATGCCTCCAATAAGCAGGGGCAGGTGGGGGTGATTGACCGGATGTCAGTACAGGAAAATATGATTTTGCCTGCAATAAAAAAGGTCAGCTATGCCGGATGTGTCAGCAACAGGCTGAGCGGTTATCTTGCAGATTATTATTTGAAGCTGCTTTTAAACGAAGCGGGAGAGGAAGATCCGGAGTTTTTTACAGACGATCTGAACCGGTCGGTGGATGAACTGAGCCTAGGCTATCAGCAGATCGTAAAGCTGGCTCAATGTCTGGGAACTGCGCCGAAGATTTTGCTTTTGGATCACCCGACCCTTGGCCTGGATGTGAAGATGAAAAAGAAAATCTATCAGCTGCTGAGATTTTTCAGCAGCAGAGGAATGAGTATCATGATTGTTTCGGATGAGATAGATGAGATGATTTCTCTGTGCCACCGCTATATCGTACTGAATAACGGGAGGATAACCGGGGATGGACCGGGGGAGAGCACAAGTCTGCCGGACAGGTGATAAGGGGGAATTGCATGATCCGTGTTTGGATTGTAGATGATGAAATCTGGATTTGCCAGCTGATTCGAAAAATTATTGACTGGGAAGGGATTGGGTTCCAGATTATTGGGGAATCCCATGACGGCTATGATGCAGTAAAGCGGATTCAGGAAGAAAAGCCGGAGCTGGTGCTGACCGATATTCGTATGCCGGGCTTCGACGGGGTAGAGCTGATTAAACGTGTACAAAAACTGGGCATAGCTGTACAGTTTATTATTATCAGCGGACACAGTGATTTTGGATATGCCCGCGAAGCGCTGAAGTATGGAGCCCTGGGCTATATATTGAAGCCCATCGATCAGGATGAGCTGCTCTTTTTCCTAAAGAAAATAAAAGAAAAGATTTTCACATCGACAAGGGAAGAAACACAGAAGCAGGAGCTGAAGTCCAGGCTGGCCCTGAGCCTTCAGCAGCTCAGGGAGCAGTATTTTCTCAAGCTTTTCGACAACGGCTTCCGGGAAGAAATACTTTCCATACAGGAGCTGAACCAGCAGTACGGCTGCCGCTTTGGGCGCGGATGGTTCCGGGTTATCCTGTATCAGCTGGACAAGAAGCATGAGCGGCTGGAAGACCACGAAGTAAATGGGGTAATGCTGAACAGCCTGTGCCGGTATTTTACCGCAGAATTTGAAAAAACCTGTTTTGAAGCGTTTGCTTTTTACAAGGGGCAGCGGATTTTGCAGATACTGAACTACGCAGATAATCAGCAGGAAACGATCCGAAAAACGCTGGAGCAGCTGCGAAAAAAGGTAAATGACGAGCAAAAGCTGGAGCTGGGATATGAGCTGACCATAGGAGCAGGCTATCCCGCATCCAGTCTGGAGGAGCTGCCCAAATCCTGGGAGTCGGCCAGAGACAGCCTGCGGCTGCGGCTTTCCGTGGGATTTGGGAAAATGATTGAAGCAGGCCGGTACCGTTATGAGATGACGAATATTGCGGCGGTATTTACCGTTGAAGAGATAAAAATGGTGGAGTGCTACGCAAAAAGTTGCGATACGGACGGGCTGGCCGCATATATGCATCAGCTGTTTGAAAAAATTCTGAATAATCCGGGATGGTCGCCGCAGCTGGTCATTGAGGCGGCGTTGGAAATATTGTCCGTATTTATAAATACATTGAGGCAGAGTGGAATATATACAGAGCAGGTGGAAAAGGAGCAGGAGCGGGCGGAAAAGGAGCTGGAGAATTGCTATCAGGTGCAGCAGGTTGAGCGCTGCCTGAATCGAGTGTTTGCACAGGCAAAAATCAATTATGAATCCGGAACAAAGAGTAAGAACGACCGGGTGATTGAGATCGCGCGTCAGTATATTTCCGAGCATTACAAAGAGGACATCACCTTGAAAACGCTGGCAGACGAGGTTGGCCTGAATCCGAAGTATTTCGGAGAGCTTTTTAAAAAAGAAACGGGAATGAACTACAGTGATTATCTGTCCGGCTATCGTATAGAGGTGGCGGAGGCGCTGCTGAAGGATGTGCGCAACCGGGTGAATGAGGTGTGCTATATGGTGGGCTATAAGGATCCAAAATATTTCAGCAAATTATTTAAAAAGACCACCGGACTCTCTCCGGCACAGTACCGGAAGCTGTTTTCTTAAGGAGATGGGAAGGTGAAAGGGATAAAGAAGCGGACGGAAAAAAAGCTGGTGCTGCGTAAGCATTTGCTGCGGCTGATGGTCAGCCACGGAATTACAGGGCTGGTGCTGCCGGTTATTCTGGAAACGGTGCTGTTTGTCCTGTGCAGGAGAGCGTACAGCTGGAGAGAGCCGGAGACGGATCTGGCATTTGCCCTGGTACTGCTGATACAGCTGGCGGCTTTTCTGTACAACCTCTGGCGATTCCAACGAAAGATTTACAAGCCCTGGATGGATATCGAAAGGGTGATTCACGGGGCAGCTACAGGGACAAAGGAAATCCAACAGCCCGATGTGGGGGAAAAGGATGAGCTGTTTGGCCTGTATCAGGATTTGAACTCCCTGCTGTCCACGCTGGAGGAGCTGGCGGCGCGGGAGTCCAGAGCCATTCTGATGAAAAAGCAGGCGGAGCTGGATGCCCTCCAGAGCCAGATCAACCCGCATTTCCTTTACAATACGCTGGAATCTATCCGCGGTCAGGCTATGGTGTACGGAATCCGGGAAATCGAGATGATGACAAAGGCGCTGGCTAACCTTTTCCGCTACAGCATCAGCAATGAGGGAAACACGGTGCCGTTTTCCAGCGAATTAAAGAATATCGAGAACTATCTGCTGATCCAGCAGTGCCGGTTCAGCAATAAATTTGAGAAAATAGAAAAAATAGACCGGGATACATTGGACTGTCTGATCCCCAAGCTGCTGATTCAGCCCCTTGTGGAAAATGCGATCCATCACGGCCTTGAGCCGAAATTCGGCAGAGGGATATTGACAATAAAGGCCTACCGCACGAACACCCGTCTGGTTATCCAGGTGATTGACGACGGACTGGGCATAGAGGAGAAAAAACTGGCGCGGATCAATGAAATCCTCAGACGGGGAGCAGACACGCAGGAAATGCAGGAGAGCGGGATGCGGATAGGAATAGTCAATGTGAACGAGCGCATCCGTCTGGCCTATGGAAGAGAATATGGGCTGAAAATTTATTCCACGGAGAATGTGGGAACCAATGTAGAAATTACTTTACCGGTGATAAAGAAGGAGGAAGGGAATGAGAAAGATCAGCGTACAGGAGTTAACTAGGGAAGGATTCTGGAGGTATGGAACCTATGGGAAGATATTGAACCCGGATACCCCGCATATCGGAGAAAAAAATGATCCCATATGCTGCTTTTACCGGGACATTATGCAGTTTCCCGCCTCCGGGCAGGTATCGATATCTGCAGGGATTGCGCCGGCAGGGGAGAAAAGGATAACAAAAATGGAATATCATTCGGGTGCGCAGGAGGTTACCATGCTGATCGACGGAGACGCAGTGATGGCCTTTGCTTCGGCAGGCGAGGAACAGAAGCTTCCAGTCGCTAAGGTGGAGGCCTTTTATATACCGAAAGGGACAATGCTCGTCATCCGCGCAGGCGTATGGCACTTTGCACAGATACCCGTCGGCAATGCGCCGGTAACCGCACTGGTACTTTTGCCGGAGCGTACATATGCAAATGACTGTGTGCTGACAGAGCTGGAAGCAGAAGAACAGATCGTCGTGGAGCTATAGGAAAAACAGGGCTTCCCCGCAATTATCCGTTATCATCGATTCAAAAAAATTACCTCCAATCGTTTTTTGTTGTAATAGCGGGTAACGGATAATTGCGGGGAAGCCCTGTTTTTTTTCCGGGATTTGCGCTATAATGGGGTTCAACGACAGATGATGTACAAAGGAGAAGGCAGGAAGATGAGTATTTTACACTATATCGGCGGCCCGCTGATCGGAGCCGTTATCGGCTACTGTACAAACTATATCGCAGTGAAAATGTTGTTCCGTCCGCTGCGGGAGGTAAAGCTCGGCAGGTTTACCCTGCCGTTTACCCCGGGAATCATCCCGAAGAGGAAGAACGCCCTGGCAGCAGCCGTGGGAAAGGCTGTGGGGGACTCCCTGCTTACCGAGGAGGATCTGACCGCCATGCTCCTGTCCGAAAACGTGGAAAATACTGTGGCAGAGCTTTGCGTCAGCCAGGTGAATCAGTATTTCTCCCGGGAGGACACGGTAAAGACAGAGCTTACTGCACTGACCGGAGAGGGAGCCTACGCCCGGGGGAGGGAAGCAGTCAAACAGGGCATTACGAAGAAGATCATGGACGGTCTGAGGGCCATGGAGCCGGGGAAAATCATTGCAGAGGAGGGCAAAAACGCAGTCCGTCAAAAGCTGGAGGGGACAATGTTCGCCATGTTTCTCAGCGACAGCCTTTTGGATTCCCTGGCCGGCGAGATCGGCGCCTATGCGGAAAGCTACATTCTGGAAAACGGCGGAGTCTACGTGGAAGAGCAGGTAGACAAAGAACTCACCGGAGTGGAAGAAAAACATCTTTACGAAGTAAAAGAGAGAATTCCCACAGAAGAGGCAGTCATCCGCGAGAAAATCTGCGCGGTCTACCGAAAATGCATCGAAAAATCTGCAGCGCCCCTCGTATCCCAGTTCCATATCGCCGGCATTGTGGAACACAAAATCCAGGAGATGGATGTGCAGGAGCTGGAGGAGCTGGTCATGTCTGTAATGAAACAGGAGCTGGGCATGATTGTAAATCTGGGTGCGCTGATCGGATTTGTGCTTGGTGTGCTGAACCTGTTTTTTTAAGTGTACAGGGGGTATCCCCAGACCCATTTGACAGCAGAAGGCGATAAAGCTATAATGGTTGTTAACAAAACACGGGGAGAGCCTTATCCATGAAAACCCTATTAGTGGCAGTAAATGCCAAATACATCCACTCCAATCTGGCCGTGCGCAGCCTGAAAGCCTTTGCGGCAGCGTACGGGGATCAGATTGCCCTGGCTGAGTTTACGATCAACCAGGACCCCGATTACATGCTTCGGGAGATTTATCAGCAGAAACCCGATTTTATCGGGTTTTCCTGTTATATCTGGAATATCCGCATCATCCGTGAGCTGGCCGCCAGCTTAAGGCTTCTGCTTCCCGCCGCGGCGATCTGGGCCGGCGGCCCGGAGGTCTCTTACGACAGCCGCGCCTTCCTGGCCGCAAATCCTGCGTTTACCGGCGTAATGCGCGGAGAGGGAGAGCGGATTTTTCTGTCTCTGATGGACTGGTATCAGGCGGACAGGGGCAGCCTGGAACAGATTCAGGGGATTACCTGGCGGACGCAGAAAAAAGAAATCCGGGAGAACCCGGGGGAAACCGGCTATCTGCCTATGGATGAGATTCCCTTTGTCTACAGCGACATGACAGATTTTTCCCACCGGATTATCTACTACGAAAGCAGCCGGGGCTGTCCCTTTTCGTGCAGCTATTGCCTTTCCTCGATCGATAAGCGGGTCAGGCTGCGCAGCCTTTCCCTGGTGCTGCACGAGCTGGCATTTTTCCTGGAAAGACAGGTACCCCAGGTAAAATTCGTGGACAGAACCTTTAACTGCAGCAAGGCCCATACCCGGGCGGTCTGGCAGTATATTCTGGAGCACGACAACGGAGTGACCAATTGCCATTTTGAGATAGCGGCGGATCTGCTGGACGAAGAGGAGCTGGCCCTGCTGGCAAAGATGCGGCCGGGGCTGGTGCAGCTGGAAATCGGCGTGCAGTCCGTACAGGAAAAGACCCTGGAGGCCATTCACCGAAAGACCGATTTTTCCAAAATCCGCGAAACCGTAAACCGGATCAGCCGGGGCCGGAATGTACACCAGCACCTGGATCTGATTGCCGGACTGCCCGGCGAGACGTACGCGCTGTTTCGCGAGTCCTTCAACCAGGTATATGCGTTAAAGCCCCAGGAGCTTCAGCTGGGATTTTTAAAAGTGCTGAAGGGCTCTCCCCTGTGGATGGATGCAGAGAAATACGGAATTGTTTACCGTCAGGAGCCGGTGTATGAGGTGCTTGCCACCCGCTGGCTTTCCTTCGAAGAGCTGAGCCGCCTGAAGGAGATCGAGCAGGTACTGGAAATCTACTACAACAGCCAGCAGTTTATCCGGACGATGGAATTTCTGGAGCAGCAGTTCGACGACGCCTTTACCCTCTATGAGGAGCTGGCCGCTTATTACCGCGAGCATGGCTTTCAGGAAATCAGTCTCTCCCGGATGCAGCGTCTGGAGGCGCTGCACAGCTTTTGCCTGGAAAGGGATCCCGGGCATTTGGGGGAATACGAGGAGCGGCTTGTGCTGGATCTTTACCTCAGAGAAAATGCAAAAACCAGGCCGGAATGGGCCGGGGAAACGGTTACGCAGAAGGAAAAGCTGGAGTTTTTCCGCCGGGAGCAGGACAGCCACCGGTATCTGCCCGAGGAGGATTACGGCGGATATACCTATAAACAGCTGGCACGAATGGTTCACGCAGAAAGGCTGTCCGGTTCGGTAATCCTATTTGACTACAAAAACAGGGATCCGCTGACCTATGACGCCCAGATCCGCGTGGTGGAGGACGGCGACTGGCCGTCGGCTTAACGAAAGGAGCAGACAGTTGACCGCTAAACGCACAAAGGAGATTCTGGCCAGGCTGGATGAGCAGTACGGCAGAGAATACGTCTGTTATCTGAACTACGAGACGCCCTGGCAGCTGCTGATTGCCACGATCCTCAGCGCACAGTGCACGGATGCCCGTGTCAATATCGTGACAAAGGAGCTGTTCAGAAAGTACGACACGCTGGAAAAATTTGCATATGCAAATCAGAAAGAGCTGGAGCAGGACATCCATCCCACCGGCTTTTATCATAATAAGGCGAAAAATATCATTGCCTGTACGCGGGAACTGGTGGAAAAATACAACGGAGAGGTGCCCCGCACGCTGGAGGAGCTGACTGCTCTGGCCGGAGTAGGCCGCAAGACAGCCAATGTTATCCGGGGAAACATTTACCACGATCCCAGTATTGTGGTGGATACCCATGTGAAACGGATTTCCCGGAGGCTGGGCCTTACGAAAGAGGAGTCGCCGGAAAAGGTGGAGCAGGATCTGATGAAGGCTCTGCCAAAGGATCACTGGATTTTGTACAATATACAGATCATTACCTTCGGGCGCTCGATCTGCCTTGCCCGAAGCCCCAGATGCGGGGAATGCTTCCTGAGGGATTACTGTCGGGAGTGTCCTGCAAAAGATAAAGGAGTAAAGAAATGACAATGAATTATGTGGCCCTGGATCTGGAAACCACAGGGCTGAAGCCGGAGGAGGACCGTATACTGGAAATTGGCGCGGTCCGGGTAGAGGAAGGCAAAATCGCAGAAACCTACGGCACGCTGGTCAATCCGGGGGTGCCGGTACCGGAAAAGATTACGGCGCTGACCGGGATTACCGGGGAGATGGCCGCCGGCGGGAAAGACATGGG
>JAHZHG010000022.1:0-1293 GCA_019420425.1 Clostridiales bacterium | reverse complement strand
GGGAGGCCCTGGATGAATTGCTGGGCTTTTGCGGGGGGCTGCCCGTGCTGGGGCACAATGTGCAGTTCGACTACAGCTTTGTCCGTCACAGTGCAGCCAGATGCGGCCGGAGCATGGAGGCGGAGTGCATTGACACCCTGCGTATAGCCAGAGCCTGTCTGAATGGTCTTGTACGGCGGAATCTGGGAGAGTGCTGCAGATACTACGGTATTGTACAGAACAACAGCCACCGTGCCCTGGACGATGCGCTTTCTGCCCATTATCTTTATCAAAAGCTGTGGGAGGAGTTCGGAGAAAGCCGGGGGGAGCTGTTCGGGCCGCAGAAAGTGGCCTGCCGCGTGAAAAAACAGGCGCCCATTACGGCGGCGCAAAAAGGATACTTGCAGGATTTGCTGAAATATCATAGAATAGAGTTTAGCAGACCTCTGGAGGGCCTGAGCAAAAGCGAAGCATCAAAGGTAATTGACGGGATTATATTACAATATGGAAGGATAAGCAGGTGAAAACAATGATGAACATGAACAATAACAAGACAAAGCGGATTATCGCCGGAGTGATTGCAGTACTGATTATTCTGGCAATGGTAGTAACAACGATACTGAGCGCATTATATTGATTTACCGGAAGGGGCAGAGCATGAAAAGATTAATAAGGGCAGCAGTTATCCTCCTGCTTTCCGGTATATTTGCCGGATGCCTGTTTATGGGAGTGCAGGCGGCGGAGGACGATACCATCAGCAACGGGATTTCCATCGGCGGAATAGACGTCAGCGGAATGACGATCGAGGAGGCCAGCAATGCCATCCGTACCAAGGTGCAGGAGATGGGCAATGCGGTGGTCACCCTAAAGATGGGCGAGCATACAAAACAGAAAACGCTGAATGAATTAGGGTTTACCTGGAAGAATACCGGCGTAGTGGACGAGGCGTCCAAGCTGGGACGGACAGGAAATGTTGTACAGCGGTACAAAGAACAGAAAGACCTGGAGCAGACGAACAAAACCTTTGAGATCGAGTATACCACAGATCCCTCCACCTATCAGGCCTTTGTGGAGGAATGTCTGGAGTTTAATTCGGAACCGGTGGAAGGAAAGATTTATCCGTCGGACGAGGGCGGCTTCTATGTCGAGGGCGGAACCAGCGGCCTGACCCTGAACGTGTCGGCATCTCTGGATGCGCTTACCGCTTATCTGAACTCCTGGGAAGGCGGAGACGGTACGGTGGAAATGGTGTTCGATGAGGTAAAGCCTCAGGTAACCCAAGAGGAGCTGAGCCTGGTTACGGATGTTCTGGGA
>JAHZHG010000219.1 GCA_019420425.1 Clostridiales bacterium | reverse complement strand
TACCTCTTCTACGGATTTTTTCGTCACCGCTACGATGCTCGGCATGGTTTCTTCCACCATATCCGATACATCCAGAACGGAAGCCGGTGCTGCTTCTTCCTCCTCCTGCGCAGAGGTAGTCAGGCTGCTGTCATTCTCCTCCGTACCTGCTGCCTCTACCTTAGCGCCGGAAGCCGCATCCTTCATCGTTCCGCCGACCAGATATGCGCCGCTCCCGACCAGGCCAAGGGCAAGCACAAAGGCTACCGCTCTTTTCATTGCTTTTCCCATTCCGTTTTTCTGTCTATCCGGATGCTCTTCCCTGTTCCGGTTAAAATCCTTTCTTTCATCCATAACGATTTCCTCCTCGTGTTCGATTATGGAAATAAGATAGCATTCAATTGTGTTCAATTTGTGATAAAAAACGGGAAATGAAAAAATTTTTAACTGCCTTATTCTACCGTAACCGACTTGGCCAGGTTTCTCGGCTTATCTACGTCACAGCCCTTTCCAATCGCTACGTAATAGCCGAAAAGCTGCAGCGGGATAATCGCCAGCGAATTGGTGAAATACCGGTTTGTCTGCGGAATATAAATCACATAATCCGCCGCCTTTTCCACTTCTGTATTGCCCACATTGGTAACCGCCAGCAAAAATGCGCCTCTGGTCGTCACCTCGACCATGTTGCTGATCATTTTTTTATACAGATCCTCCTGGGTCAGCACAGCGGTGACCAGCGTTCCCTCCTCAATCAGCGATATGGTTCCGTGCTTCAGCTCTCCTGCCGCATACGCTTCGGAATGGATATAGGAGATTTCCTTCAGCTTCAGCGAGCCCTCCAGTGAAATCGCATAGTCGATCCCCCTTCCGATAAAGAAGATATCCTTCGCCGCCGTATAGCGGTTCGCAAACTTCTGGATATTTTCCTTGTGGCTCAGAAGCAGCTCGATCTGCTGGGGCAGGCGCTTCAGATCATCAATCATCGCCTTTAATTCGCCGTCAGAAACCGTTCCCCTGACCTGCGCGAACTTCATCGCCAGCAGGTAATGGGCGATCAGCTGGGTGCTGTACGCCTTCGTCGTTGCCACCGCGATCTCCGGGCCGGCCCAGGTATACAGCACATGGTCTGCTTCCCTGGCAATGGAGCTTCCCACCACGTTTACAATGCCAAGCACCGGCACGCCGTTTTTCTTTGCATCCCGCAGTGCGGCCAGTGTATCTGCCGTCTCTCCCGACTGGCTGACCACGATTACCATGGTATCCTTGCCGTAAATCGGATTCCGGTACCGGAACTCTGAAGCCAGATCCACCTCCACCGGAATCCGGGCCAGGCCCTCCATTACGTATTTGGCCGTAACACCGGTGTGATAAGCGGAGCCGCAGGCCACAATATAGATCTTCTGGATTGCCCGTATTTCTTCGTCTGTCATGCCGAGCTCCTCGATTTCCACCGTGCCGTTCTTGATTCTCGGCATCAGGGTATCGGTAACGGCCTTGGGCTGCTCATACATTTCCTTGAGCATAAAATGCTCATAGCCGCCCTTTTCCGCCGCGCTGATATCCCACTGGATCGTTACCGGCTCTTTTTCCACCGTCTCTCCGTCAATGTTGAAAAACTGCATGGAATCCCTGGTCAGACAGGCAACCTCTTCGTTTTCGATATAGAATACCTTGCGGGTATATTTCAGCACCGCAGGCACGTCGGAAGCAATCAGATTTCCCCCATGTCCCTGGCCCACGATCAGCGGGCTGTCCTTTCTGGCCGCATACAGCACGCCCGGATGATCTTTAAACAGAATACCCAGCGCATAGGAGCCCTCTACCCGATGCATCATGCGGTTGATGGCCTCCAGCGGATCCCCATGGTAATAGTAATCCAGCAGATGGGCCACTACCTCCGTGTCTGTCTCCGATATAAAATGGTAGCCCCTCTTTTCCAGAAGCTTTTTCAGCTTAATGTAGTTCTCGATAATTCCGTTATGTACCACGACAATCGATTCGCTCTCATTAAAATGCGGATGGGCATTCTGATCCGACGGCGCGCCATGGGTCGCCCAGCGGGTATGGCCGATTCCCGCCGTTCCCGGCATGGCCTCTCCCCCATGGGTGAGCGCATCCAGCACCTTCAGACGGCCGGCCGCCTTAGCCACACGGATTACCTCGCCGTCGTAAACGGCAATTCCCGCAGAATCATACCCACGGTATTCCAGCTTGGACAGGCCGTCCAGCAGAATCGGCGCCGCCTGCTCTTCCCCGATATAACCAACTATTCCACACATATTCTCCTCCATTTCCGGCAGACACGCTGCCGCCCGTTTATCTCCAATAGCTCCGGTTCATGGTCAATGCCAGAACCACTTTTTTCGGAAGCTTCTGATAACGCTTGCCCAGAAAATATCCCAGGTATTTCATTCCGCTCTGCCAGACCAGCTTCGGCAGCAGTCCGATTTTTCCATGACTTACCAGATAACCGGCTGTTGCCTTTACCATGCGGATTCCCTCCCCCTCGCTGCGTATACCTCCGAAAATATCCGGGTTGTCCGCCTGGGAAACCGCCAGGTCAAAATTCCGGTGCAGCTGGTAAATTCCACTGTAATTATGGGAATGGATCACCTGTGCTTCGGCACAGTAGGCGACTGCCTTTCCCAGCTGGATCAGCCGGCCGGCCAGTATCATATCTTCGTTAAAAATTGTCCGGTGGAGAAAGCCGCCGGCCTGCTCATAATCCCGCCTGCGATATGCTGCGCAGACATTGGAGCAGAAAAAGGTCTTGACCCCCAGCCCGGGGAGGTCAGCCGCCGTCTTTATCCTGCTTTGGGGCGGATAATTAAACGCCCGGGTATATGCCTCAATCGCCCCGCAGTCCTCATCCGGCAGCTGTCTGGCATAGGCGGCAGCCACATCTTCCCGGCTAAAGGCCATGCAGAGCTGCTCGACCAGTCGGTTGTCCACCGGAACCGCGTCCTGGGTAAGGAAAAGAATAATATCCCCGGGTAACAGAGAGGCGGCTCTATCTCTAGTGCCGCCATGGTCAAATTCCTCTTTAGAAATATGCATAACTGTGATCCGGTCCCAGTCTGGGATCAGCCCAGACTGCAGTCGTTTCTCGTCTGTGTTGATCACCAGGATCTTTTCCGGAAGCACGGTCTGCTCCTTTAGTTTTGTTAATAGTTTATGCAGCTTTTCATCCGGCCCATACGTCGGGATTGCCACATCTACGGTTAGCATGGGTGTAGTTTTCATTTATTGAACACCTGTGTCTTCGATAATCTTGTTGCTGATCTCCTGTACGGCTGCAGACGGCGTATACCCTTCCGTACCAAAGAGCCGCGCATGCAGCTGGGTAACATTATTGGCCAGATTTACCGGTATTACACAGTCTCCCACCGAGATGTCCATTGCCACCTGATCAAACGGAAAGCCCACGCTGTCCTCCAGAGAATATGCGGCAATATCCGACGCCAGCGCAATCATCTCTGTAGTGCTCAGGCTGGTGGAGATGTACGGCAGCATCTGATCCACCATGGCCAGAAGCTGGGTCACTCCCGAGGACTGGGCCTTTGCAAAGATTTTGCCCAGAACCTCACGCTGGCGTTCCGTACGCTTGAAGTCCCATCCGTCTGTATAACGGATACGGCAGTAGGCAAGGGCCTGGATTCCATCCAAATGCTGATAGCCTGCAGAGGTCAGCGGGGTATACCCGACTCCGGTAACCTGGGAGTTTTCCACACAGTAGCCGTTTAACCAGTCCAGTTCTTCCTCCGTCACTTCCAGTTCAATGCCTCCGATCAGGTCAACGGCTTTTACAATGGCATTGAAATCTACGGTAACGTAGTCAGTAATGTTCAGATCCAGGTTTTTGTTCAGCATAGCAACAGAACGCTCCGGGCCTCCGTATTGATAGCACTCGGTTGCTTTTCTGTAGGAACCGTCTGTATTATCGAGATAGGTATCGCGGTAAACGGACACCAGCTTAATTCCTTTTGTCTTTTTGTTGATGCTGCACACGATGATGGTATCGCTGCGGCAGTCGGATACCAGGTCGCCTTCACGGGAATCTACGCCAAAGAATGCGATATTGCGGTAGCCGCTCAGGGAATCGGTGACAGCGGCATCCAGGTGCAGGCTGCTCTCATCCAGAGATAACCGCCCCATCCGGTTTAATCTGACCATTGCTACCAGGAATAAGGCCAGTACCAGCAGCACAATAATCTCTAAGGCAAAGAGAATCTTGCTGCGTTTCTTTTTCTTTTTGGGTTTTTTGGTCTGTTTCGGGGTATGTGTATTCTTTCCTGATGAACGTCCCACGTAATCTCCTCCCGGCAGTCCTCTGAACGGCTCGTCGGGCTCCTCATCGCTGTAGTAGCCCCCTCCCGGGCCGTAAGGCGGCTGACCGCCCTGGCCGTAATAGCTCTGGCCTCCATAGGGCCCTTCGCCGTAGGCCGGATTTCCATAAGGCGGTTCACCATAGCCCTGACCGCCATAGGGCGGATTTCCATAGCGGGGGGCGCCGCCATAGCCCTGACCGCTGTAAGGCGCTTCCCCACGGCCCTGGCCTGCATAGCCCTGGCCGCCGTAAGGCGCCTCGCCGCGGCTCTGGCCCGCGTAGCCCTGGCTGCCGTAAGGCGCTTCTTCGCGGCCCTGGCCTGCGTAGCCCTGACTGCCGTAAGGCGCCTCACCGCGGCTCTGGCCTGCGTAGCCCCGGCTGCCATAAGGCGCTTCTTCGCGGCCCTGGCCTGCGTAGCCCTGGCTGCCATAAGGTGCTTCTTCGCGGCCCTGGCCTGCGTAGCCCCGGCTGCCATAAGGCGCTTCTTCGCGGTCCTGGCCTGCGTAGCCCTGACTGCCATAAGGCGCTTCTTCGCGGCCCTGGCCCGCATAGCTCTGGCCATAGGGTATTTCCCCGCGGCCCTGGTTTCCATAGAATTCCTCGCCGCCATAGGGCGTCTGATTTCCCTGCCCATAGTAACCGGGATAATCGTTTCCCTGCTTTCCGGCGTTTTTTTTCTTCTTTCTGCTGTCGTCTGACATAAACATTCCCTCTTTCCCGGTACTTTTGCTACCTGCTAAGGATTAATATGCGTTTTTATTGATAAAGCCTTTAAATATGGTCATAAACAGTATTTTCACGTCCAGGCCAAGGGTCCAGTTCTCAATATAATAAAGATCGTATTCTATCCGCTTTCGGATAGAGGTATTTCCCCGGTAGCCGTGCACCTGTGCCCATCCGGTCAATCCCGGACGCACCTGATGCTTGACCATATATCTGGGAATCTCCTCCCGGAATTTTTCCACAAACTGCGGACGCTCCGGACGCGGCCCGACCATACTCATGTCTCCCTTGAGCACATTGAACAGCTGCGGCAGCTCGTCCACACTGGTTTTTCGAATGATC
>JAHZHG010000218.1 GCA_019420425.1 Clostridiales bacterium | reverse complement strand
GCCGCAAAAGCGTAGCCCTGCTTCAGCATTTCACTCTCATACGCCGCCGAACCGGTAAAGGATAAAATCACACCGATCTTAATCGTATCGTCCTCGGCCGCCATACCGGTCATCCCGCCCATGGTCAGAGACAGGCCCATTGCGGTGCCTAAGCATAAAGCTGCTAATCTTTTGAATTTTTTCATGTTAATCCTCCTTTTTTATTCTTTGGTAATCATTAGGTGCTATAGATCTATATTTTGTTGCCCGTCTGCTATCCTCCTCTCTGTATTTATCTTTCCCGTCTTATAAAAGCGCGGGTGTAATGGCAATTCGGTGATTCATGTTGGATTCCCGGACGCCGCTATGTCAATAAGCTATCCTCCTATCCTTCCCCAACTCCTCATTTTTCCCTCTCCAATATTCCTGAAACTCAACCCCTCCCCTGGGCTCAGCCTTCCTTTTTTCCGCATAATCCAGCCACTTATCGATAAAGCTCTCCGCCTCATCCGCGATTGCATCGCACAATGCCTGCCTGCTCTCCCGATCCGCGCTTACCGCGGCTACCCGGGCAAACCATTCTTTTTCCATCGCATACAGTTCTTTTTTATATTCCTCTTCCGGAATCCTCCCATCCAGCATTGCCCGGTTGATACCTTCCCGTTTTATCCATTCATGAATGGCGGCTTCCTGCTCTTCATAGGGAAATACCTGCTTTTTGCTGAACGCATCCAGCCAAAACGGCTGGAACGGAGCGATACATGTTACTCCCATTCCGGTTCCCCACATGACGGTGTCCTTTCCCCGGCAGACTGCTGCCATGGCTCCGCAGGTCTGGCACGGCACGTCCTCGGGCTTTGTGGGGTTCTGGGCGTGCATACACACGCAGCTGCCGCCGTTTGTCCACGGGTCTGTCGTATAGTGGGAACGCAGAATGGCAAGCATATCCTCCACGGTAAACTGCTTTCCCGGTTTATTGGCCAGCTGATAGCTGCAGCAGCGACGGAGCATTCCGCTTTGGTTTACCGGGCTGGACCAGTCCACATATGCCTTTGCAAAGTCGAAGGGCTCGTCCACCGGATACCCCTTTTCCTGTGCATTTTTCAGCAAGTCTGTGTGCATCCGGTCGGGATAGTTGATGGAAAGATAATTGGAAATGCTGTAGGCGCCTGTGGCCTGCTTGGCTGCCCAGTAATGCTTGCCTGCGGTTTCCACATGCCATATCTCCTGTTCATCCATTACCAGATAGGCGTTATCATAGTGGAAGATGCCGTCGAAGCTGGCATTTCCGCCCTGACCGTACCGCTCCATCATCTGGCCGATGACCTCCACGGCTTCCCTGGCCGTGGCCGCCCGCTCCAGCGCCAGGCGGACAATATCCATCCCCACCAGCGCCTGATCCGCTAGATTCAGCTCCTTCGAAAAAACGGATTCATTTCCCATGCACACGCCAAATTCATTGACTCCGATCTCCGCGCCCCATATCCAGGAGGGCTTGGAAAGAATCATGGCGTTGGTATGACTGGCCTGCTCCACCTCGATGTACGTACACTTTACCTTTGTCCCGGCCTCATGGTCGGCTGCCGGCACAAAAACCAACGGCTGCGGCTCGTTCACCGCCCGGTCGCTGGCCTTTCCGAAAATGGCAGCGCCGTCGCGGCAAAATTCACGGGTTACACCAATAGAATCACACATCCTCCGTACCTCCTTATATTCCCAGATACGTTGTCCGTATCTGTTCGTTGTCCAACAGCTCTTTTCCGGTTCCCTCCAGCGCATTCTGCCCCGTCTCTATCGCATAGGCGTAATCTGCAATATCCAGCGTAGCCAGCACATTCTGCTCGACCAGAAGGATTGTCACCCCGGTCTTATTGATCTTCACAATACTGTCCAGCACTGTATCCACAACCACCGGTGCCAGGCCAAGGGACGGTTCGTCCAGCATCAGCACCTTCGGCTGGGACATCAGCGCCCGGCAGATCGCGCACATCTGCTGCTCTCCTCCGGACATCGTTCCGGCCAGCTGGTTTTTCCGTTCGGCCATCTTAGGAAAAATCTCAAAGCACATGTCCAGATTTTCCCTGCGCTTTGCCCGGTTCTGGGGCAGATAGGAGCCCATCATGAGATTTTCATATACGCTCATATACGGAAACAGCTTGCGCCCCTCCGGCACCTGCACAATCCCCTGCTTTACCCGCTCATGGGCGGGCATATCCTTGATGCTCTTCCCTTCGAAGAGAATGTCTCCTCCCCGCAGAGTAGTCAGTCCGGAAATGGAATTGATCGTCGTCGTCTTTCCCGCGCCGTTTCCGCCGACCAGGGCTACGATTTTCCCCTGCTCCACGGACAGCGATATGCCATGTAACGCCTCAAAATTTCCATAGTTTACATAAATATGATCAATTTTTAGCATAGCGTTTTTCTCCCAAATAAGACTTGATTACCTCCGGATTGGTGGACACCTCCTCCGGGGTTCCCTCAGCGATCAGGCAGCCCTGGTTCAGCACATAGATCCGGTTGGACAAGGTCATTACCGCCTTCATAATGTGCTCGATAATCACAATGGTCAGCCCCGACTCCTCATTGATCTTCCGTACCAGATTGATCACCTTTTCACTGTCCGATGGATTCAGTCCGGCCATTACCTCGTCCAGCAAAAGCAGCTTCGGCTCTGTAGCCAGCGCCCTGGCCACCTCCATCCGCTTCAGCTCCGGAAGGTTCAGGTTTTCTCCCCGCACATCCCGCCTGTCGCCCATCTCCACCAGCTCCAGAATCTCCTCCGCCTTTCGCCTGGCGTCCGCCACTCTGGGATATTTCTGCAGCGCCCCCACCATGGTATTCTCCAGCATAGTCAGGTTTCCGAAGGGCTTGACAATCTGATACGTTCTTGCAATTCCGATCCTGGCCAGCTTGTGGCTGGGCATGTTCTGGATCTCCCGTCCCTCAAAGATAATCCTTCCCGAGGTTACCGGATAAGCGCCGGCAATCATATTGAACAACGTCGTTTTCCCCGCGCCGTTCGCTCCGATCAGCCCCACGATTTCCCCGGAGTTGACCTCCATGGAAACCTGATTGACTGCGGTCAGACCTCCAAACTTTTTCGTCACTTCTTCGACTTTTAAGCGTGTGTTTCCCGTCACCTTTCTCCACCTCCTACCGTGTGCTCTTCTTCTGTACTTTCGTCCGGCAGAGCTGAACCAGAGAGGGCCATACGCCCTTTGGCATAAAATAAATCGCAGCCATCAGTACCAGCCCGTAAATCACCTCTGCCAGTCCGGAAACCGACGCGCCCACAATGCCGCGGAGAATATTGTTCAGCGGCGCCAGCACAAAGGCAGCCAGAATCGGGCCCAGCAGCGTATCCCGCCCGCCGATTATCGCAAACAGCAGGATATTGATCGACATATCATAGCCCAGCACACTGGAGGGGTCGATTACGCTTAAGTAAAAGGCATACATGGAGCCGCCCACAGCGATCATAAATGCGGATATACAGTTTGCCAGCACCTTCATGCCCATCACATTGACGCCCAGGGAACCGGCCGCGTCGGGGTTTGTGCAGATCGCCTGGAGATAATAGCCCATCTTGCTGTGCTTGATGGCTGCTGAAATAATCAGTCCCACAACCAGCAGTCCCAGAAACAGCCAGTAATATCCGCTCCGCTCGTCAAACTGCATGTTTGCCAGCCCGCCGTTCCATTTGATGTTGAAGCTTAAGGCGCCCTTTGTTTTGTATCCGAGAATATAATTATTGGAGATAAAGGTGATCCGGATAATGTGCAGCACAGCCACCGTAGCCAGGGCAAAGTACGAGCCCTCCAGCCTGAACGTTATCCTGCCGACAATAAAGGCGATCGCCGCGGCAATCCCTCCGGCAACCAGCATCCCTATCCACGGGGAGATTCCCTCATAGGTATACAGCACCGCGGCCACATAGGCGCCGATGCCCAGATATACGCCGTTTCCCAGGGCCAGCTGGCCCGCATAGCCGCCGATAATGTTCCACGACTGGGCCAGATAAGCGAAAATCATCATGTTAATCATGTACTGGAGCACCAAAGACCGGTTAACCACCACAGGCACCAGTGCGCCAAGCGCCACAACCACAGCCGTAATCCAAATATTCTTTTTCTTCATCTTTTTCACCCCCCCTGCCCTTTACTCAATAGCTCTGCTTTTTGCCGAACAGCCCGTTGGGCCGGAACAGCAGTACAATAACAAAAACGGCAAACACTGCGGTCTGGGCCGCTGTGTCAGAAAAGTACAGCGTTCCCACTTTTTCAATAATGCCTACCAGGATTCCGCTGATCAGTGCGCCGATTACGCTGCCCTGCCCTCCCAGCACGATGATAACGAAGGACTTAAAGCTGTATGTGCTTCCTGAGGTAGGCTGAACCGAGCTGTAGGGGAGCAGAAGCGCGCCCGCAACGCCCACCAAACCTACGCTGATGGCAAAGGCAATGTTATACAGCCGCTTGATATTTACGCCCATCAGCGTCACCACGCTTCTGTTTTGGGATGCCGCCCGGATGGCACGGCCTGTCTCTGCCTTCTGGAGGAAAAAGTACAAAAGCAGTGTACAGATCATGGCAATGACAAAGGAAATCGTCTTGGGCACCGAGACATACAGCTCGCCTATATGCATGGACTGTCCGGTGTAGACCGTGGTCGCAGTTTTCGGATTTCCCTTGAAAATCACCAGAGCCAGGTTAGAGAGAAAAACGCCCAGGCCCGCCGTAAACAGCAGCACGCTGATCGGTTCCACCTCTTTCTCCCGCGCCAGCATGTTTGAGATAACAAACCTCTGCAGGACGTATCCGAATACAGCCATAATCGCCGCTGTCAGAAACATAATCAGGTAGGGATCAATGCCCAGCCAGGTAAATATAAAATAGGAGATATAAATGCTCAGCATCAGCAGCTCACCATGCGCCCAGTTTACAATCCGCATTACACCGAACGCCAGACTCAAGCCGATTGCCACCACCGCATATACTCCTCCAATCAGTAATCCATCCGTCAATGCCTGTATCAGCATCAAAAAATTATTCATACCCTTCTCCTTTACCCTTTGCGTTGTACTACTTGCTTTTGCCTAATTATACCCGAATATCTTTATTTACAAAAAATGCTCCCCGACCAAATTTGTCTGCATTTTTTGTACTATCAGCACAAAATTTCAGGATTTTAAAACAGATTCTGGTAATATTCTCCATATACCTGCGCAGGAAAAAGCCTCCCCTATTCTGCAATAAAAGAGGCCAGGAAGCAGCTATTTGGATGTTTTGTTATATTTTTGCGAATTATCCTTGTGTTTATCATATATTTTTTACATGCGCCATACCAGTTTCCAGGCAAAAACGAACAATATTTATACTATATCCAACAATTTTAATA
>JAHZHG010000217.1 GCA_019420425.1 Clostridiales bacterium | reverse complement strand
CAGGATTCGCCTGGTCATACCGCCGGAAAGCTCAAAGGGATACAGCTCCGCTGTTTTTTCCTCCAAATGATACCGTTTAAAAATGCCCTTTCGCTTTTCGATTTTTCCTTTATCGGATTTGTCCGGCACAATCTGCCGGCCGATCTTCATCAGCGGATCCAGATAGGATGTGCTCTGGGGGACAAGAACGATTTCCCTTCCCCGCAGCTTTTCCACCCGCTTTTTATCCAGCGGTTTACCCTGATACAAAATTTCCCCGCCCATCTCTGCATTATAGGGCAGAATGCCCAGTACGGCATGGGCCAGCAGGCTTTTTCCCGAGCCGCTGGAGCCGACCACGGCCACCAACTCCCCGGCGCGGACAGCCACGCTCAGATCCCGGATCGTAGAAAGCGTAGTCTGCTTTGTACCCCGGTCATACTGGCGGAAGGATATGGACAAATGGCTGATTTCCAGCACAGGGGCTGCTTGTGCATTTTGTGTTTGTTTTCTCTGCATTTCCATCCTCTCCTTATTCATGCGCGCTGCCGGGATCAATCCACCTGCGCAGATTTTCTCCTGCCACGTCGAACAGTACCACTACCAGCACGAGGAACAGTCCTGGGAACAGGGCCAGCCACCATTTTCCCGTCACCAGATACTTCATACTTTCCGACAAAATGATGCCGATCGCCGGCTGCTCGCTGGACAGGCCAAAGCCCAGAAAGGTCACGCTGGATTCATGGAGAATCGCATGGGGAAACAGCAGAATCAGGCCGACAATGAACTGTGGAAGCAAATGGGGCAGCAAATGCCTGCGGGCAATCTCCCACTTGCTCATGCCCAGCTTTCCGGCAATCCGAATATACTGGCTCTCCCTCAGCTGCAGCACCTCAGCCCGGATTAACCGGGCCAGAGACGGCCAATGGGTGCAGGCCACGCCGATGATGATTCCCTTCAGCCCGCGGCCCACGGCCACGGAAATCAGAATCAGCAGCAGAATATGCGGGATTCCCATGATTAAATCAATCAGCCAGAGAATAACCGCATCCGCCTTCTTCCCCAGCGTCGCCGCCGCTATGCCCAGCACCAGCGCCACCAGTGCGCTGACCGCCGCCGCGCAAATGCCGATCAGCAGGCTGAGGGACAGTCCGCGCAGAGTGCGGACAAACATATCCCTTCCCATCCAGTCCGTCCCGAAAAGATAGGGGAAGCAGGGCGCCAGATTTTTCCGGGAAAAGTCCGTCACCTGGGCCGCATCCCGGCACAAATAACCGCCGATGGCCACGGCAGCCAGAAATAATAACGAGACGCTGCAGACAATCCCCGCCCGCGTTCTCTGATTTATTTTTTTCTTTGCATTCACGCCTTCTTTCCCCCTTTGCGTATCCGGGGATCCACCACGCCGTACAGTACGTTGGCGATAAAGTTACCGGCAAATACGATCACCGCCGTCACCATGGTAATCCCCATCAGCAGCGGCATATCGCTGCCAAGGCCCGCAGAAACGGCAGCCTGGCCCAGACCCGGATAAGAAAATACCTGCTCCACCAGCACGGAGCCGCCGATAATTTCGCTGACTGAGGCAAACTGCAGAGTCATCGCCGGAAGGGCGATGTTGCGCAGCACGTGGCGGAACACAATCTGTCCCGTGCGTTCTCCCCTTGCTTTGGCAAACAGTACATAGTCGCTCTCCATCACATCAATCACCTTTTCCCGGGTGTGCAGCGTGATATTGGAGATCCCGGTAATGCTCAGGGCCGCTGCCGGCAGGATCGAATGGCGCAGGCGGTCGGCAAAGGTTACGCTATCCGCCTCCATTCCGATGGGAACGGACAGGCCGATCGGCAGCACCTTCAGCCACACGCCGAAGATCATCAGCAGAAGCAGGGCGATCCAGAATGCCGGCGTGCTGGCCGTTAACAGGGCATAGCCCCGAATCCCTTTATCCACCAGGGTTCCCCGCTTTACTCCGGATACAATTCCCAGCACAAAGCCAAGAATGCCGGAGATCAGCCAGGCGATCACCAGCAGAAACAGCGAGTTGGACAGCTTGGCGCCAATCACCGACGCCACGCTTTGCCGGTAGAGCAGCGACGTACCCATATCTCCGCGCAGAAAATCTGCCGCCCATGCAAGATATCTCTGCACCGGCGGCTGCCCCACTCCCCAATATGCTTCCAGTTTTTCAATCTGCTCCTGGCTCATGCTGCCCAGCGCCGCCTGTCCCACGTTCGCCTGAAGCGGGTCCACCGGCGAGGCCGTCACCAGGGCAAAGGCCGCTATGCTGACCGCAGCCAGCAAAAGCAGCATTCGTAATACGTTCTTTCCTATATATTTGCCCGTCTGATTCATGAATAATCAATCCTTACTCCCAATACCACTGATCCACATTGTTGACAATTGACCAGCCATGGCCGTGGGGATGAATTTTCTGCTCTGCCACCTTCAGTCCGTCGCGGACAAAGTACAAATGATCCACATTACACAGCCATACCCACGGGATATCTCCGTCCTGTGTAATTCCGGTGGTTCCATCCCACTGGGCCTTCTGCCACAGCTCGTAGGATGCCTCCAGGTCGCTGCTCTGCAGGGCCTGATCCATGTAGCTGTCCACCGTTTCGTTTTTGTAGGGTGAATATGTGGCGCTTACTCCGTCAATGCTGTGATAAATATTGTACAGCTCCATCGGGGTGTGCGCTCCCCAGCCCCAGACCAGCGGCTGCGACTGTGCCCGGTCATATGCGGTATCCCAGCCTGCGCCCTCAGTGGTCACGGAAATGCCCAGGTCGGCCAGCTGGTTTTTCAGATCCTCGGCAAGGGCCTGCCGAACGGAATCGCTGGGATTGTATAAAATGGTCAGCTCTGCGCGGATTCCGTCCTTTTCCCGTACTCCGTCGTCGCCTTCGACCCATCCGGCTTCATCCAGAATAGCCTTTGCGCCCTCCAGATCATAGGCAACCTCGGAATCCTGGCTGTACCACGGCATCTGGTCGCATACGCTGTAGGCCGGGGTGCCGTAGCCATTTAATACATTGGCAATCATTTCTTCACGGTCAATGCCGATATTGATGGCCCGGCGGACGGCCGGATCTGCGGTCACATCATTGCCATATACCATACCGTCCCGCTCCTGGGCCGGCTCGGCCGGGAGGTTGATTCCCCGGTTGTCTACGGTTTTGGCCGTAAACAGCGAGTACCCGTCAATTTCCGTATCTCCATAGGAGGCAGCCGTATGCGCCACATCCACCTGTCCTGCCATTGCGGCGGCCAGGGCTGCTTCCTCCTCCATAAACAGGACGGTCAGCTTTTTGATCTTCGGCTCTTCTCCGTAATAATCCGGGTTGGCCTCAAAGATGATCTGCTGTCCCTTATCCCACTGCTTCATGATATATCGGCCGGAACCGATGGGGTTTTCTCCATAGGACGCATCATATGCGTGCTCGGGTACAATGCCTACGATTGCCATGGTATACGGCCAGATAGAATACGGGGTATTCATGTGGAATTCCACCGTGGTATCGTCCACGGCAACGGCCTCCTTCAGCATGGTAAAATCGTTTACCGAGCTGTTGTCTCTTACATTATTATAGGTAAAGGCCACGTCTGCGGCGGTCAGCGGCTCCCCGTCCGTAAACTTTACGTCGTCCCGGATCTTCACCGTCCAGGTCAGGCCGTCCTCGCTGACCGAATAATCCGTAGCCAGATCCTTGTCAATTTCTAAATCGGTAGTTGTCACCAGCAGGGTGCTCTGAATCAGCGGTTCATGCACATGCTCTCCCGCTCCCCAGCCGTAGGCCGGGTCAAAGCCTGACGCAGGCTCAGAGGACGCGGGCATAGTCACCACAACCTCCTGCTTTGCTTCTGCTTCCTCCGCCAGTGCCGTATATCCAGTCATCCCAGCTGCCAGCATTCCTACCGCCAGCATACACGCGCCGAAGCGGCGCAGCCGTTTTCTCAGCTTCATTGCAATACCTCCTTAACTTTTTATCTCCCGTCAGTGTATTTAGTATATAAAACCCGGGAGGCTTACACAAGCCTCCCGGGGGGTTATTTTTTTAACAAATTATAGGCATTTTTTCTTCAGGCTCCCTGAAACGTATATCTTCTGCTCCAGGCCGTGCTCTCCCCCGGCGCAAGTGCAAATCGATAGAATGTCTCCGGACAGAACTCACCTCCATTACACCAGTGGTAAAAGGAATCCAACGAGAACCGATCCTCAATCCGTACGCCTGCCCCGTTTACCGTATTTTTCAGCTCCATCCAGTGTTCGCTGAGCCCTTCGTACCCTTTTATCCAGAAAGCCGCCGTACCGGTTTCCGAATCAAAAGACTGTACCCGGCAGCCGTCTGCGCTTGCCAGTACTTCTCCCCGCCTCACCTGCAGCTGAGGCGGATAGGGCAGATACAGCTTACACACTTTTGCTATAGGCCCTCCTCCGGGTGCAAGAAAGTTATGGCAGTATTCCGTTCCCTCCAGTCTCTTTTCTCCCACGTTGGTCAGCTTCTGCTCAATCACAAGGGTATTTTCTTCCACCCGAAGAGTTTTCACCTGGTCGATAGCCACTCCGGCGCACAGCAGGGGCAGAGTATGCACAGTCATACAATCCTTTCGTATTTCCCATTCCCGTGGATATGGCTTTATCTTATAGGCTTTGCTAAAGGAATACGGCTCTTTGCCTGTTTTTCTGGCCAGGCCCACACCTGCAATGGGAAAATAGTTGTCCACCGGCGTTGCGTCATACAGCGTTTCATTTGCCCACTGAAATGCACAGCAAAGTCCTGTTCCGCCGGTGCCTCCCGGCTTTCCCCCGGACAGCTCCGGCACACAAAACGGGATTCGCCCGTCCAGAAGCACCTGGGATACGATTCCACTCCAGTCGAATCTAGCGCCCTGATATCCCTGGCCGGGCAGCCAGACCGACACGCACAAACGCTCTGAACATAATGTGATCTGCCGCTCATCCATCTCTGCATTTCTCCTTTGCTACCAGTCCGCCAGGCTTCCGTCCGCAAAAAACAGCTGCGGCGTAGACCAGCTTCCGTCACCCTTCAGCTTCTCCAGGCCGCTTTCCTCCACTTCGATTCCAAGGCCAGGCCCATCCGGTATGCGGATGCGGCCGTCGCTTTCGATCACAAACGGTTTTTTCAGAATACCCACGCCCAAATCCTCGCCATCCGGCATTCCCGGATGTTCCTGGGCCAGCAGATTCGGAATGCAGGCATCCAGCTGGAGACACGCTGCCAGAGAAATCGGCCCCAATGGGTTATGCGGCGCAACCTGCATATAGTACGTCTCTGCCATCGCCGCAATCTTTCTGGCTTCAAAGATTCCGCCGCAATGGCACAAATCCGGCTGTACCACCGACACCGCCTGTTTTTCAATCAGCTCCCGGTA
>JAHZHG010000216.1 GCA_019420425.1 Clostridiales bacterium | reverse complement strand
GGGAGATAAAGCTGCTGAACCGGTATAAGAGGGAAAAACAGATTTATGCCGGATTAAAGGGCGATCTGCTGGAGCAGGAGCGGAAGCTGGATCTTTTGGGCATGTGCAGCAATTCGGCGGAGACACTGATCCAGGGGATGATGACGGCGGTATATTACCTGATCGGCGGGTATTATGTCTGTACGGGACGGATGAGTGTGGGAAGTGTGCTGGCGTTTATTTCCTATAGCGGAAATGTGACCGGGCCGATTTCGATGATCATGAATATGAAAATGCTCTTTGCGCAGATCAAGCCGTCCTTTATGCGGATGCAGGAGTTTTTCGATCTGGAGGAGGAAAAGAGCCTGGGAGCAGCGATGTCTTCCGCAGAGGAGCTGGAGGCTGACCGGATTTCTTTTTCTTACGGGGAAAGAGCGATTCTGCGGGAGGCTTCCTTTCGGGTAAAGCGTGGAGAACGGATTGCGGTTGTCGGGGAAAACGGCAGCGGAAAGAGCACGATGCTGAACCTGCTTCTGCGTTTTTATGAGCCGAAGGCAGGGGAAATACGGGTAGACGGGAAGAAGGCGGAGAGCCTGGATTTGACCCGGTACCGGCAGCTGTTTGCCGTGGTGACCCAGTTCCCCTATCTTTTTCAGGAAACCGTGAGGGAAAATCTGGATAACGGGAGAGGGTATTCGGATGAAGAAATCCGGGAGGCGTTTTTTACTCTGCACATGGAGGAGCTGTACCGGCGGCTGCCGGAGGGACTGGATACCGTGATCGGGGTAAATGCGGCAAATCTTTCCGGCGGAGAGAAGCAAAAGCTGGCGCTGATCCGCGCCTGGCTGCAGGACGCGCCGATATTGATTCTGGACGAGGCGACATCCAACTATGATCAGGAATCTGAGGAATGGCTGTTTGCAAAGGGGCTGGAGCTGTTCCGGGACAGGATGGTCATTCTGGTGACGCATCAGCCGCAGTATTTGGGATATTGCGACCGGGTTTATCGCCTGGAAAATGGAAGCGTTTGGAATGAGAAAGAACAGGGAGGTATGCCGTTATGATGGAAGTAACCAATATGATGTATTCTTACACGGACTATAACACAGTCCTGGAGCAGGTGAACCTGAAGTTTGAGCCGGGAAAGCTGTACGCAATTCTTGGCTCCTCCGGCTGTGGAAAGACTACGCTTTTGTCCCTGCTTGGCGGTCTGGACAGTCCCCGTGAGGGAAAAATCCTCTACGACGGGAAGGACATCGCCGAGTATGGGCTGGATAAACACCGTAAGGATCACGTAGCCTTCATTTTCCAGGGATACAACCTGATCGAGTACATGACCGCTAAGGAAAACGTGGAGCTGACCGCAAGGCTTTCCGTGGAGGAAGCCCTGGAAAAGGTGGGGCTGCCCAGGGACACCTGGAACCGGAACGTGCTGAAGCTCTCCGGGGGCCAGCAGCAGAGGGTGGCCATTGCCCGGGGAATCGCCGGGAACAAGCCGGTGCTCCTGGCGGACGAGCCGACGGGAAACCTGGACGAGGATACGGCGCGGGAGATCATGGAGCTGCTGAAAAAGAGCGCCCACGAGGAGAACCGCTGCGTAATCATGGTAACGCATTCCACGGCGCTGGCAAAGGAGGCGGACGTGATCTGCCGCTTTGCAGATAAGACCTTTACGGTGGAGGAAGGGGCAGGCGATGAAGAATAAGAGCGTGCGGCGGGCCTTCCTTTATCTTTCCCGGAAGAAGAGCAGGGCGGCGATCCTGTTTGGCGTATTTTTTGCCGTGTCCGTGCTGGTGCTGGCGGGAACGGCTCTGTCAGGCGCGGTGGGAGCCTCGCTGGAAGAACTAAAGGAGCAGTTTTATGCCTGCCTGAGCATTGAGCAGACACTGGATGAGGGTTCTGTGGTAACGACGCAGCTGGCAGAACTGGCGGTGGAGACGGTGCGGCCCAGGGAATGGAGCGGAACCAATGTATGCTACCTCTCCATGAACGGGATTGAACTGCTGCCGGGGCGGTTTACCATGGAGGGCAGCGAGACGGCAAGGGTTGCCCGGCTTATTGCGTGCACGGACAGCGGTCTGGCGAGGGAGTTTACCGGCGGCACGATGGAGCTTGTGGAGGGGCGGCAGATCGAGCCGGGAGACGCAGGCAAGGCGGTGATTTCCGATACCCTGGCAGAGCAGAACGGGCTGTCTGTCGGCGATGTCATCGAAGGAGAAGTCACGGATGAGCTGGTAATCCGGGCAAAGGCCGGCATCGGAACCCGATATGGATTTGAGATCGTGGGGATATACACCATAGACCCGGAGGAGGACAACACCTTTACCTCCGGCCAGCGCGCAGAGTGCGACATGCACGCCAACTACGTGTTTGTGGATGAACAGACGGGATTCGACATCGTGGAAAACGTATGGCAGAGGGAACGGTGCTACGCCAATGGACTGATCCTCCGCGTGGCGGATCCGGCGCTTTTGGAGGAGGCGCGGGCAAAGCTGGAGGCTCTGCCGGATTATGATTGGGAGAGCTATTTTATCAATACCAACAACGCAGACTATGACCGCGCGGCCGAGCCGATGACCCGGATGGAATCTATCCTGAATCTGCTGCTGATGGTCATTCTGGCGGCGGGAGTCATCCTGCTGGCCGTGATGCTCTCCATGTGGAACCGGGAGCGGACAAACGAGGTGGGAATCCTGCTGTCCCTGGGCTGTGCAAAGGGCGACATCCTTGTGCAGCTGTTGACGGAAAACCTCAGCCTGTTCCTTGCAGGCTTTGTGCTCTCCGTCCCGGTAGTCGGCCTGGGAACGGGAATCCTTGGCTCCGTGGCGGGCATGGACGGCGTTATGCTGAGGGCGCCGGCAATTCTGGCGGCTACCGCCGCAGGAATAGCGCTCTGCGCGGCGGTCACGACGCTGGCATCTATCGTGGTCATGCGGCTGAAGCCAAGGGAGATATTGAGCATGACCGGCGATACATAAAAAAGAAGGGGCCATTCCTGATGCTTTATTCAGGAATGGCCCCTGAATGTTTAATTGTGAAACTAATTGCCGCGGGGTGTTCTGTTGATTTTGGGAATAGAAATGGGTATACTAGTAATAATTGGGTGTAGAAAATACCGTTAAGCAGCTTACAGGCTATACTCTATAACATACGGACGATTTGGAGGATATCATGGGGAAAAAGGAAGCAAGTGAGACAAGGGAAACGCTGGTTGAGACGATAAGCAGGAAGATTAAGCTGGATATTGTGGCCCAGGAGCTGCAGCCGGGGCAAAGGATTCAGGTTAAAGAGCTGGCGAAGAAGTACGGTACCAGCGAGACTCCGGTGAAGCTTGCCCTGAACAGACTGATTTCTGAACAGGTGGTGGAGAACTTCCCGCGGCAGGGGATGCGGATCCGGCCGCTGAACGAGGAGGATGCGCGGGAGATTTTCAGCCTCCGGCTGATGATGGATTTGTACTATACCCGTGAAATTATCGAGGCAGTCCAGTTCAACAAGGTTCTGCAGGAGGCGCTGACAGCCAATGTGAACAAGCATCTGGAGGTAATCCAGCGCTATGCGGATCACAACGACCTGGAGCTGTTCATGGAAAATTATATGCTGGACAATGAATTTCATGAGCTGTATCTGAAGTGCTCGGGAAATAAAAAGCTGGTGGATCTGTATCACAGCGTGAACCCGTTCATGTACAGCAACTACATATTTAAAAAGCAGTCCAGGGAAAAGGATATATCCGGAGTGGAGGAGCACCGGGAAATTATCGAGGCGATTTTTGCGAAGGATGAGGACAGGCTGAGGCATTGGCTGAAGGTACACAATAATAATGCGGTGAAGTCGATCAATGCAATTATGAAAATTGATCGGATGATGTAAGGCTTTTCGCAGGTCCGGGGACGGCGAAAAAGCAGGGGTCAAAAATATTTCACAAATTTTGCCGGCGCGATTTGTCAATATCTCTGAAAATCAGAAATCCCCTTGACGAACCGGCAAAATGTGTTCTATAATCAACTTGTCAGACAAGCGGAGGCAAAACATGAAGGTCGAACGGGTAAATGTGACAAACCAGATCATTGAATACCTGAAACGCAACATTGAGGCAGGGATCTGGAGCGAGGGAGAGAAGATCCCCTCAGAAAACCAGCTGACGAAGGAGCTTGGAGTCAGCCGCGCCAGCGTCCGCACAGCGATTCAGCATCTGACCGGTATCGGCGCGCTGGAGAGCGTACACGGCAAGGGAACCTACCTGCTGAACGCCGATGTGAAAAACTGGGGCAATTACGAGGACGTGATCACCGTCAGGGATTGCCAGGATATTGCCAAGGTACTGGAGTTCCGCCAGATTGTGGAGCCGGAAGCATGTTACCTGGCTGTACGCCGGGGAAATACGGAGCTGATCCCTGAGCTGAAGTATTATCTGGATGAGATGAAGAAAAACTTCGGACACAAGGCCAGCTTTGTTCAGGCGGACATAAGCTTTCACGAGGCCATATGCCGGGCGGCCGATAATCCGCTGCTGGCCAAGAGCATGTCGCGGGTCTTTCGCGAGACGAAGAGCTACCACGAGAAAATGAACGATATCTTCGGCTATCAGGAGGGAATGCGGTACCACGCCAGAATCCTGCAGGCCATTCAGGATAAGGATGCGATTCTGGCAAAGGAACTGATGTATGAACATATGCAGAATGCGATAGACACTCTGTAGATGATAGAAAAGAAAAAGGCGGGGCCTACCCGTTTTTTTCAAAAGCAATCTTGTCAGACGAGTGACAAGTGATAAGAAAGGAGAAAGCTATGGGAGTAAAAATTCAGGACATTCGGGTAATCTGTACAGCGCCGGAAGGAATCAACCTGGTGGTAATCAAAGTGGAGACAAACCAGCCCGGATTGTACGGCCTGGGCTGCGGCACCTTTGCTTACCGTCACCTGGCGGTAAAGCAGCTGGTGGAGGAGTACTTCAAACCGCTGCTGGTGGGCCGTGACGTGGAAAACATCGAGGAGCTCTGGCAGCTGATGCACCAGAACGGCTACTGGAGAAACGGCCCCATCGAGAACAATGCGATTTCGGGTGTGGATATGGCCCTCTGGGATATCAAGGGTAAGATGGCCGGAATGCCGGTTTACCAGCTGTTCGGCGGCAAGGTGCGGGAGGGGGTTCCCGTATACCGCCATGTAGACGGCCGGGATCTGAGCGAGATCTGTGAAAACATCGAACGCTTCCGCGAGATGGGCCTGCGCCACCTGCGCTGCCAGTGCGGCGGCTACGGCGGCGGCGGATACCAGAAGGCGCCGAAGAGCGCGCCGGCGGGTGCGCGTGACGGCGTATATCTGGACAGCCGCAGATACATCCGGGATACCGTAAAGCTGTTTGAAGGCATCAGAAACAAATTAGGATATGAAGATCGGAAGAGC
>JAHZHG010000215.1 GCA_019420425.1 Clostridiales bacterium | reverse complement strand
ATCCCAAAGGATCAGCGGAACGGCAAGTGCCAGATCACCGTCAGCACCTCCTTCTTTGTGCCAAAGCCCTTTACCCCCTTCCAGTGGGCGGGCATGTACGACAGAGGAGAGTACCTGGGACGGGCGAAGATTGTGAATCATGAGATTAAAGCCCAGCTGAACCAAAAGAGCATCAAATACAATTGGCATGAGGCGGATGTCACCGTGCTGGAGGGGCTGCTGGCCAGAGGAGACCGCCGGGTAGGAGCAGCCATCCTTCGTGCCTATGAGCTGGGGGCGCTCTACGACGCCTGGTCGGAAACCTTCCATTATGAATACTGGACCCAGGCCTTTGCCGATACCGGACTGGATCTGGAGTTTTACACAATCCGGGAGAGAGAGCTTTCCGAACTGCTGCCCTGGGACTTCATCCGCATCGGCGTGACGAAAAATTTTCTGAAAAAGGAATGGCAGCGGGCCATGGAAGGAAAGGTTACGCCAAACTGTCGGATGCAGTGCTCCGGCTGCGGCGCGGGAGCGTACAAAGGAGGTGTCTGCATTGAAAGTAAGAATTAAATTTGCCAAGCAGGGAGCGATGAAGTTTATCGGCCATCTGGACATCATGCGGTATTTCCAGAAGGCGCTGCGCCGCTGCGGCCTGGACGTGGCCTTTACCGAGGGCTTCAGTCCCCATATGGTCATGTCCTTTGCCCAGCCGTTGGGCGTCGGCCTGACCAGCGTGGGCGAATACATGGATATAGAGCTGAAAACACCGGTATCCTCCGAGGAGGGTGTGCGCCGCTTAAATGCAGTGATGGCAGAGGGGATGGAAGTCTTAAGTATGCGCCAGATCCAGGAGGGCAAAATGGGCAAGGCGATGTCCCTGGTAGCCGCGGCCGATTATATCGTAGAGTTTCGGGACAGCCAGCCTCTGCCCGATGACTGGAAAGAAAAGCTGGACGGCTTTCTGACCCAGGAAAAGATCCTGGTCATCAAGCAATCCAAGAAAAAGGATACCGAGGTGGATATTCGCCCTCATCTGTATCGGATGGAGGTACAGGGAGACGGGATTTTCTTACAGTTGGCGGCAGGCAGCGCCGTCAACATCCGTCCCGAGCTGGTGCTCGATGCATTTGCCGCCTATGCCGGAATAGAACTGCAGCCCTTTTCTCTGTTGGTTGAACGTAAAGAGTTGTATGCAGATAAAGGGACAGAAGGAAACCGCAGGTTGATTTCTCTTGAGGAACTGGGTGAGCCAATTGTGTGCTGAGCTGATCATTACTACACGGAAAAACGGGACAGCGGTTGCTGCGCTGGTGGAAGAGGACGGGCGTCCGCTGGAGCTGACCGTATTTACCGACGATACGGCATCGGACGTGGGGGCGATTTACGTAGGCCGGGTACACTCGGTGGCTAAAAATATCCAGGCCGCTTTTGTGGAGCTGAAAAACGGGGAGACGGCCTATCTGCCCCTTGCCGATGCCCGGGAGGGCATTTATACCAAAAAAGGGCCGTGCAAAACGGCCGCCGTGGGCGACGAGCTGCTGGTACAGGTGACCGGGGATGCGGTAAAAACGAAAAAAGCCAGCGTTACGGCCTCCAGGCTTTCCCTGAGCGGAAAATACCTGGTGCTTACGTTGAAGGATAAACGGATCAGCTGTTCGGGAAAGCTTCCTCCCGCAGAAAAGGAACGCCTGAAACGGACCGCTGCCGCCATGGCGGGAGAGAACCCGGAATTTGGACTGATTCTCCGCACCAATGCCGCCCAGGCGTCCGAGCCTGCGCTGAAGGAAGAATTTGTACGGTTAAAAACCGAGCTGGAGCGGATACTGCAGACGGCTCCCTACCGCCCCTGCTTTTCCTGTCTGCGCCCTGCGCTGAAGCCCTACCTTTCCGTAATACAGAACACCTATACCGAGGGACTGAGCCGGATTGTTACTGACCGACAGGACTGGTATGCGGATATTCTGGCCTTTCTGCAGCTGACGGATCCCGAGCTGGCCAGAATCACCGAGCTGTACCAGGACAGGCTGTTGCCCCTGGCCGCTCTGCACAGCCTGGATCAGGAGCTGGAGCGGGCCCTCTCTCCGCGCGTATGGCTCAAATCCGGCGCCTATCTGGTCATCGAGCCCACCGAGGCCCTGACCGTAATCGATGTAAATACCGGAAAATACGAGGGCGGAAAGGACAGGCGGAAAACCTTTCTGAAAATCAACCGGGAGGCCGCCGCAGAGATTGCCCGGCAGCTGAGGCTGCGCAGCATATACGGGATCATTATTGTGGATTTTATCAATATGGAAGAAGAAGAGGACAGGCGCCTGCTCCTTGAAGAGTTTTCACGCCTTCTTTCCCGCGATCCGGTAAAGACCGTGCTCGTGGAGATGACCCGGCTGAATCTGGTGGAAATTACCCGTAAAAAAGGGAAAAAATCGCTGGCAGAGCAATGCCGGGCAGTGGAAACGGAAAAACAGAAAAAAACAGACAGTTATTGACAGGAGAATCCATGCTTGTTATACTATTAACAAAAATCTGTTGAATTTTTGCAGATCATATTACTGCATCTGACAGCAATGTCAGGCAAGGAATGCGGTGCAAATCCGCAGCAGTCACCACTACTGTAACGCAGACGAACGGGAAATATGCCACTATATACGGCTCCATGGCCGGAAATGGGAAGGCTCCCGGGAGGATGAAGCGAAGCCAGGATATTTGGCAGGTATTTATTTCTGGGATGAAGAAATAAAGGAAAAGAGGTTTATTGCGCTCCCAGTTTGTTGTGGGGGCGTTTTTCTTTTCTTATTGCCGGTATGCCCTTTGGCAGGTGCAGAGAAAGGAGGCGTGCCGAAAAACGAACAAATAAAATGGCAGAAGCCTGAAATTCGACGAAAGCAAATAAGAAAAGGAGAAAAAAGAAAGATGAAGATGAAAAAAATAATTTCTTCTGTTTTGGCAGCCGTACTGGCAGTCAGCATGATGACCGGATTTACACCGGTGCAGGCCGAAGCGGCGGAAAGCGGCAGCGGCATAGTTGAGGAGCTGAGGATCGGTATCACAAAGGATATTGAGCCGAGAAGCCTGACTTCTGAGTCCGGGCAGTTTGGCCGGATGAATTACAATGCGTTTTGTGCCGGTACAATGCTGACCAGAGACGTAAACAACGAGATCACGCCGAACCTGATGACTGACTGGGAAATCCAGGACGACGGAAGCACGATTATTGCCACCTTTGCTACTGACCAGGGGATTACCTGGCATGACGGCGAGCCGTTTACCATCGATGATGTACTTTTTACCGTAGATTTTATGAACAACGTGCTTAGCTCCGGCTATCTTTCCAAGGTGGAATCCGTGGAGAAGCTGAGCGATACCCAGGTGAAAATGCATGTGAAGGATCATGCGGCATACTTTACGTTGGGAAATTCCGCTGTATTTGTCCGGATTTATCCGAAGCATATCTGGGAAAACATTGAGGATCCCGCCAACTATACCGGTGAGGATGCCACCATCGGCTGCGGCCCCTACAAGCTGGTAGAGGTGGACGAGGATGCAAGAATCATGATCTATGAGGCAGTCGCCGACACCTATATGGGAAAAGAACTGACCGTAAAGCGGGTGGTCGTACGCACCTATGACAGCCAGGATGCGCTGATTATGGCTCTGGTAAACGGGGAAGTGGATGCGATGAACGACTATTCCAATCCCATCAGTGCAACCATGCTGGATTCGATTTCCAACGTAGACGGCCTGGATGTGGGCATGAGCCAGAACCAGGGCCTGTTCCAGATTATCTTTGGCTTTAACCAGGCGCCGAGCAACGAGCGGGAATTCCGTAAGGCAGTAAGGCTGGCTTTGAACTACGAGCTGCTGGCCAGCACCATCGGAGGCAAGGATGGCCAGATCCCGTGCGCCGGCATCATTTCTCCGGTTTCTCTGGGCTATGATGAAACGATTCCGCAGCTATATCAGGATGTGGACGAAGCAAAGGCCGTTCTGGAGGCTGCCGGATATGTGGATACCGACGGCGACGGCTACCGCGAGCTGCCCGACGGTTCTGTTATGGACGTACTGGTAACTCCGCAATACAACCAGACCAAGGCTGCACTTTATCAGAGAATTTCAGAAATCGTAATCGATAACCTGGATCAGGTGGGCATCAAGTGCACACTGGATGAAGAGAGCGTAAGAAACGCTGACGCTGAGGAAAAAATCCGTAAAGATGGCGCATATCAGATTTATATTGGATATTCCACCCAGGGTGTTGCCTACTACAAGACGGCTTATCTGTACATGTTTGACGATCCCATCAGCATGTGGGGAACCTGCAACCTGGAATCCTTCAACACGGCGTACAACAACCTGCTGAATGCCCTCGGACCGGATGAATACAACGCCGCTTCCAAGGAGCTGCAGCAGCTAAACGCTGAGGAGTGCATCGGTATTCCGCTGTGCTGGGATATGGCATACTATCCGTACCGCACGGACAAGTACACCGGCTGGGTAAATTACCCGGGCTGGGGCGTAATCAACCCGGATACCTGGTATAACTTAAGACCCATCGAATAATCGCCCAAGCTGGCGCGAAGAAGCCGGGAACCCGGAGATTTTCTCCGGCAGTTCCCGGCTTCTTCCGGAGAAACGGAGCTGCATATGAAGAAATTAAACTATCTGCTAAAGCGCCTGGGAGAAGGATTATTCATTGTATTGTGCATCATTACGCTGAATTTCTTTCTGATTCGTTTCATGCCGGGGGATACGGTACGTCATATACTGGGAGAGGAAGAATATCTGAACCTGATGTCCACCGCTCCGGAGAAAATCGAAGAGATCCGGGCAGAGTACGGGCTGGATAAAAGCTACCCCGAGCAATACCTGGCCTATCTGAACAAGACCATCCATCTGGATTTCGGCAATTCCTACCGGACAAAAAGTCCTGTGCTTTCTACGATTATGTTCCGCGCCAAGTGGACGCTATGGCTGGCGGTTCCCACGATTATTCTGTCCGGCATCCTGGGTGGGATCAGCGGCCTTTACTGTGGGAGAAACAGCGGGGGAAAGGCGGATTCCATCCTGTCCACGCTGGCCCTGCTGATCAATACGATCCCTACCAACTGTCTGGCTATTGTTTTCCTCGTGGTACTGGCGTTCCAGCTGGGGCTTTTTCCCATCAGCGGAATTACTTCGGGAGGCCTTTCCGGCTGGAAGAAAACCATGGATATTTTCCGCCATATGCAGCTTCCGCTGATCATTATGGTGCTGTACCGGACGGCCTCCAATCATTTGCTGATGAAGAGTACGGCCATTCAGGTAAACCAGGAGGAATATCTGGATACCGCGGTGTCCAAGGGAATGACCGAGCACAGGCTTTTATACCGGCATATGCTGAAAAATACATTATGTCCGTATGTGACCTCCCTC
>JAHZHG010000214.1 GCA_019420425.1 Clostridiales bacterium | reverse complement strand
TTACAACAAGCGGTTCGAACAAACGCATTGCAATAGGATATTTATCGGAGGGCCGTTTTCCAAGGGGGGATTCTGATGGGGTAGTTTAAATCGGCGGTGGAGAGCACACGGAAGGTGCCAAGGTAGGCTGCTGATACCTGCAAGATCAAGAAGTGTAATCCTTGGGAATTTGACCAGGAGGAAATGGATGAGATTTTGCTGGAGTATTTATAAGGAGGGATGGGCATGAAGCGCAGTAAGATTGGCTTGATTGTGGGAATCGTGGTAATGGTGGTTATTGTCCTTGCGTTTGCTGGCTATAACATTTATCGCTATCCGGCTATGTTCAGGCGTTTATCGGATCACTCACTGTCCGATTCACAGGTGGAAGAATTACGGGAAGAGATTCTCTTACAGCCGGATGCAAATGTATTGGTTGCTTATTTTTCTTATTCTGGGACAACGCGAAACATTGCAAACGCAATCAGAGAAAAGACGGGCGGCGATTTATTTGAGATTACTCCGCAGGATGGCTACACTAACGTATATATGGAATCTAATCTTGAGATCAGAAATAATGAGCGGCCGGCCTTGACGGATACCGTGGAAAACATGGAGGATTACGACATTGTGTTCGTGGGCTACCCTGTGTGGTGGCACGCAACACCGGCTCCCGTTAACTCGTTCTTGGAAAGCAATGATTTGACTGGAAAACTGATTATTCCATTCTGTACCAGCGGAGAAAGTGATATTGACGAGCCGATGCCGACATTTCTTAATTCCTGTGAGGGCTTGGCCGTATATGGAGAAAAGCGGATCAGCGGAACAAGCGAGCTTGATCAATGGCTTTCTGAGCTTGGCCTGAACGGGGCTGCGCAGTAATACAGGAGCTGGTGAGAAAACTGCACGGGAGGATGGGAAATCCGGTTCTCCCGTACAGTAGACGGGTTTGCAGGAAACGCATAATTCTGGATGGCGCACACCCGGAGATTACCGTGCCTGCAAATCGTATTGCGGGATATATTACGATATGCGCTGTAGGTATGGAATAAGGAGAAAGGCTATGGTCAAAAAAGTACTTAGCGTTGGACTGCTCTTCCTTATGTTTTGCTCTCTGACGGCCTGCAGAGGGGCCGGGCAGCAGGATACAGGGGAGACCGATGGATCGGAAGGCAGCAGCTATAAGAGTGCAGAAGGTACTCAAATCAAAATGATTACCGAAAATACAGAGGTAGTTATTACATTAAATGATTCGAGGGCTGCCGCGGAGCTGGCGGCAATGCTGCCGCTGGAAATGACCCTCATCGAGAGGAACAGTTTTGCGAAAGGCATGACGCTGCCGGAGCATCTTTCCTCCGCAGAGGCAACAACAAGAGAATATGAGATAGGTGATTTTGGCTATTGGAACGCCGGGCCTGATCTTGCGATTTTCTATGATGATATTTACGAACAGACCATTGTGGAGGTAATCCCCTTAGGCCATGCAGAAACAGGGGCCGAGACAATGGCAAATGAATCCGGAACAGTACGTTTGGAATTAGTGAGCGGGGAAGGAGGACAAAAGGAAAATGAGTAAACATGTATTAATTATTTCAGCCAGCCCCCGCAAGGGCGGCAATTCAGACACGCTTTGCGATCAGCTGAGGAAAGGCGCAGAAGAAGCGGGCAACCGGGTGGAGAAAATCCGGCTCGCAGAGCTTACCATTGAGTATTGCTCTGGCTGTTATGCCTGTAAAAAGCTGGGGCATTGTGTAAAGCAGGACGATATGGAACAGGTTATTGCAAAAATGCGGGATGCGGATGTGATCGTTCTGGCAACTCCCGTATACTTTTACACGATGTGTGCGCAGCTGAAAACCATGATCGACCGTACTTTGGGTGGAGCGCAGAAAGCGGGTCTGGAAAACAAAGAGTTTTATCTGATTGCTACCGCGGCCGATGGGAAGGCAGCAATGGAACGGACAGTTGACGGACTGCGCGGTTACATAGAATGTCTGCCGGGAGCAAAAGAAATGGGCGTTATCTATGGCGCAGGGGCCTGGCAGCTTGGCGATATTCAAAGAAACCCTGCTATGCAGGAAGCCTACCAGATGGGTAAAAGCATCGGTTGACCTAGATTATGATAAAAATAAAGGAGAAAAATTCAATGAAAAAAATGACAGCATTACTTCTTTCGGTCCTGCTAGTTCTTTCTCTGGCAGCCTGTGGAAACAACAACCAGAATGCGGCGGCGGATACGCCAACAGAGGCGGAAACGGGGGCTCCGGCCACAGAATCCGATAACAGCAGTACAGAAGAACGTACAGTGGAATCCACAGATCATGAAACAGAAAACGCAGAAGCTTCGGATACAGCGGAGGCAGGAAGCGGGAATATCCTGATTGCATACTTTTCCGTCATGGAAACAGACGGCGTGGATACTGTGGCCGGTGCGAGCCGTGTGGCAGCGGATGGAGAGGTTTTGGGTAATAACGAGTACATTGCCCGGATTATTCAGCGCGAAACGGGAGGCGATCTGTTTGCTATTGAAACAGTGCAGGATTATCCCACCACCCACGATCCGCTTTTGGAATTTGCCTACAACGAAAAGGCGGACAATGCCAGACCGGAGCTTGCGGTACAGCTGGAAAATCTTGACCGCTATGACGTGATTTTCCTGGGCTATCCGAACTGGAATGCCGATCTGCCGATGCCGCTCTATACATTCCTTGAAGAATATGATTTTGGCGGCAAGACCATTATTCCCTTTACTACCCACGGCGGAAGTGGATTTTCCAGAACCATTCAGACGATCGCGGAATTGCAGCCGAACGCAACCGTTATTTCCGACGGACTTTCTATTTCCCGGAACAGCGTATCCGGGGCAGAGGGGGATGTGGTGAATTGGGTAAATAGCCTTAATTTAACCGCAGAGTAAGCAATCCGGGTTTATGAGGCAGGCGCTTAGCTGCAAATGGGAGGAAAGGTTCTGATGAAGAAAAAATTTATAGGTAAAATGGTCATTGATATGATAATGACAGGGCTATTGCTGCTTTTAATGGCGCGGCAGCTGACCGGGGATTCCGCCCATGAATGGCTGGGAGCGGCTATGCTGATCTTGTGGATTGCCCATCATGTTTTGAACCGGAACTGGTATAGCCATCTGTTCAAAGGGAAATATACGCCTGTGCGCATTCTCCAAACCGTGACCAATTTTGCTGTACTGCTTTCCATGTTCGGGTTAATGACGAGTGGGATTATACTTTCCAGAGAGGTGTTTGCTTTCCTGCCGATTTCCGGAGGAATTGCACTGGCAAGACCACTTCATGTGCTTTCCGGATTTTGGGGATTTGTGCTGATGGCCCTGCATCTCGGCCTGCACTGGAGTATGATCCTAGGCATGGCGCGCAAAGCTGCCGGGCCGGTTTCTGCTAAACCGCTGCGAATACTTCTGCGTATTGCTGCAGCCTCAGTTGCCGGATATGGTCTTTATGCTTTCCTGAAAAATCAGTTTCTGTCCTATATGTTTTTGACATCCTCCTTTGTGTTTTTTGATGCGGAAAGACCTGTCCTTCTCTTTTTTACGGAGTATCTTGCGACCATGGGCCTGTTTATTTTTCTGGCACATTATACTTCCAGGGGGATTCAAAAGCTGGCCAGACGGAACAGGAGTTGATTGAGCAGGATAAGTTCGCAGAGAGAGGAGGCTTCATCGGCTTTTTCACTGCGAATGCTTGATCGGATAAACGAGCAGCTGGAGATTTATCAGAAGGAAGGGAGGAGATGGTTGGAAGAAAATGACCGATTGAAAAAAGAGAATCTAAGGCCGGCGAAAAAACGGTCTTGCGCTGGGAAAATGATTACAATAGAATATACTTGTACACTTTGGATAAACGCAAGGATTTCCCGAAAGGAACGGCATGGAAATTATGCCGGCAAAAGAAGCGGCGGAACGGTGGAAGCTGTCTGAGGGATGGGCACAAAAGCGATAAACAGCTGAGTTAAGAAGAAGGAGAGGCGAGCGTCATGTACAATCCACAACTGGAAACATTTCTTCGGGTAGCGGATGCCGGGAGCTTTAATAAGGCAGCCGAGTTGTCCTATATTACGCCTACGGCAGTCATTAAACAGATCAACCTGCTGGAAGCGGATTTAGGAGTGAAGCTTTTCGAGCGTACCCATCGCGGGCTGACACTGACCAAGGCCGGAACTTCTTTATATAACGATGCAAAATATGTGATTCAGTATTGCAAGGACTCTGTAATTCGGGCGAAGAATGCTATGCAAGAGGGGGATAATGTAATCCGCATCGGCACCTCCCCCATGACGCCGGCGCAAATTTTAGTAGAACTTTGGCCAAAGATTCACGCGCTTTGCCCAGAGATAAAATTTCAACTTGTACCCTTTGAGAACACACCGGAAAATGCAAGGGAGATTTTGAGGAATCTGGGACAAAACATTGATGTGGTTGCAGGAATCTTTGACGATACAATGCTGAATTTGAGAAACTGCGCGGGCTTTGAAATTTCCAGACAGCCAATTTGCTGTGCAGTATCTGTGCATCATCGCCTTGCGGATAAAAACAGGCTGACCATTCAGGATTTATACGGCGAAAAGCTGATGCTGATGCACCGGGACTGGAGCCGCTATGTGGATGAGCTCCGGGATGATATCTGGCAGAATCACAGCGAGATTCAGATTGTAGATTTTGACTTTTACAGCATAGATGTTTTCAACCGGTGCGAAAACAGTAATGATGTCCTGATGGCAGTCCAGGCTTGGGATAATGTACATCCATTATTAAAAATCATTCCTGTGGAATGGAATCATTCTATCCCTTATGGCCTGCTCCATTCGCAGGCTCCATCGGAAACGGTACAGCGTTTTCTGTCAGCAATTCAGACGGTACTGCGCCAATAGACAGAATTGAGGGATAATCCTTGAGTATAAGCTGATGAACGAATCGAGACTTCTGCGGAAGCCTCGATTTTTTTCTTTCATACGGAAAGTGCGTCCGGGACACAGATTTCCGTCCAGAGCGCCTCAAAGAAAACGCCGGCGTAAAACTGCCGGAACAAGAACCGCCAGTTTTCACCAATTTCTACATTTTTTTCTCGACTATATTACTAACAATAACAAGTATAATTGGCTGAACGGCTAAGATAACTCCAGTAACTATCGTTGGAATTTTATATCCTAAAGCAATAAACAGTATCATTGCAATCCCTAATAAAAGGATATTGATACCATAAACGACATTTCCTGATTTTTCTTTAATTGCAATTAAACGTTCATCAAAAACAAATCTTTTATAATCCACGTCATTTTCGGCCATTTTTTGATGCCAAAGTTTGGAATGTGATACTCCGTTTATTGTAGAAAAAAATATAGTTTTTTACACACATTGGATTCCCGGACGCCGCTATGGAGGAGGTTGTCCATCCGTCGCTGATGGCAAC
>JAHZHG010000213.1:1674-5465 GCA_019420425.1 Clostridiales bacterium | reverse complement strand
TGGTACTGGTTGTTTTGTTTATTTCCCATGCGGTGAAAAGGCGTAAACGAGAAAGTGGGATTTTAATGGCCCTCGGGATTCCGGTAAAGGAAATTCGAAATCAGATTATCCTTGAATATCTGCTTATCGGTTTGGCATCGGTTATCCTGGCAGCCGGAGTTTCCCGTTATGCGGCGCCAATGGCAGGAAATCAGCTGTTAAATGCGCTGGCCGGAGATTCAAAACAGGAGGCGTATACCCAGGAAGAAATTGAGGCAGCGATTGCCCAAGGAAATATGCAAAAAGCGGCGGAAATGGCCCAGTTTCATCCGAGTACCGTTTCTGCACCGGACTCTTTAAATATTCAAATCGAGCTATGGCAGATATTGGTTGTAGGAGCTACAGGGCTTGTACTCATTGGCTATAGTGTGAACAGGATTGTACAAAAAACATTGAAGCTTTCACCAAGGAAAGTGTTATCAATGATTGAGTAAATAAGACATAACAAGAAAAATATATGGTAAAAAAGAACGCAATATCCTATAATAGAAAATAAATACGAAGTAAAACTGAAAATTATAAAAATATTTTGGGAAAGGCGAACCGCTGATGAAAAAAAGAATTTATTTATCTATTATACGAAAAAAGAGTAATTTGTTTTTAGCGTTTGTTATCTCATGTATTTTTATTTTCAGCTTTATTAGTATTGCCGTATATAAAGGGGCAGAAGAGGGGATTTCCGAAATTGAAAAGACTTATGGCAGCAGCTTTCGCATACAGCAAATGCGTGATGATTCAGATGCAAGCTTGTGGGAAGAGAGGGAGTATGGTAACGGGCTTTCCCTACGGGTGTATGTGGGGCCGCGGGTCAGCATAGATATGGCGGAAATGATAGCAAACACGGAGGGAATTGAACACTGGGAGCCGGATCTGGACATGTCTGTCAGGCCATATAACTATAAATTTTTTCCTGGTTATTATTCTTATATGGAACAATATGTAAAGGACAACCCAGAAAGTAATCGGGCAAAGACCTGGACAGAAGAGGATACTTTATGGATTGAAAGCATGAAGTATGTCACATGGGAATATCCTGCTCGGGACAGTACATATTCTGACGAATTTTTGAACGGATGCTTTGTTTTGGAAGGAGGGAGACACATCCGGCCAGAGGATGAAGGGGTAGTTATTGTTTCAAAGGCGTTTGCGGATTTGAACGATCTGGAAATAGGGGATACATTAATAATAGATACAAATTCTCTGATGGTAAGTACAGAATATCCTGCCGTCTCGTTAGGGGCGGTGGAAGTACAGATTGTTGGTCTCTTTGGACTGACCTATAAGCAGGTAGTGACTGACTATACAATAGAATCAGATATCATGGAAAATTGGCTGATTGTAGATATGCAGACAGGAATGGCAATCCTGAACATATATGGATATGACAGTGATCAATGGAACAGAGCTACCTTTTATGTGAATGATCCGTCCAGGGTAGACGAAGTAATGGAACGGGTAAGGGATATCGATGAAATTGATTGGAGATATTTTTACCTGGAGAAGGACGACACTTCATATGGAGATGCAATTGCGCCGTTAAATACGATGCGTATGATTATGCTGGCAATTTTAGCAATTGTTTTAGCGGCAGGAGTGACATTGATTGTTTTGCTTATTTCTCACGCGGTAAAAGGGAGGAAGAGGGAGAGCGGTATATTGATGGCGCTGGGAATTACGGCGACGGAAATCCGGCGACAGATCATCCTGGAATATCTGCTGATTGGTTTAGCGGCAGTTATCCTGGCGGTTGGAATTTCCAGCTATGCAGCTCCGGTGCTGGGAAATGGATTGTTGAATACGCTGGCGGGAGATATGGAACAGAAGGTGTATGCCCAGGAGGAGATTGAGGCAGCAATGGCAGCGGGGGATACGATAAAAGCAATAGAAATGGCTCAGCTTCAGCCACAAACAGCTTCTACGCCGGACTCCTTAGATATTCAAATCAGGCTATGGCAGATATTGGCTGTAGGAGCTACAGGGCTTGTAATCATTGGCTATAGTGTGAACCAGGTCGTGCAAAAGACGCTAAGACTTTCACCAAGGAAAGCGCTATCAATGATTGAATAAATAAGGCATAATAGGAAAAGTGTATTGTGAAAAAGATTGTGATATCCTATAATGGAAAATAAATATAAAGTAAAAGCTGAAATTATAAAAATACTTTTGAAAAAGGTGAACAGCTGATGAAAAAAAGAATTTATTTATCTATTATACGAAAAAAGAGTGATTTGTGTTTAGCGTTCGTTTTTTCATGTATTTTTATTTTCAGCTTTATTAGTATTGCCGTATATAAAGCGGCAGACAAGGGAATTTCTGAGATTGAAAAGACGTATGGCAGCAGCTTTCACCTAGTACAAATGCGAGATGAAAACAATCCGGATATGTGGGAGGAACGGGATTTTGGAGGAGGATTTTCTCTCCAAGTGTATGTAGGGCCGCAGGTAAGCAAAGATATGGCAGAAATGGTTGCGGAAATAGAAGGAATAGAGTATTGGGAGCCATATTTGGAGACAAGGGTCAGGCCATATAAGTATAATTTACTCCCCGGATATTATGCAAACAGCAGGGAGTATTTTTTGAACGATCCGAAATATGTGTGGACAGAAGAAGATGAAGTGGCAAACCAAAGCGTTAGGTTTATTACATACGAGTATCCGGTACGCGATAGTACATATTACCCGGAATTTTTAAATGGCAGCTTTGTACTAAAGGAAGGACGACACATTCAACCGGCGGACGAATACACAGCGATTGTTTCTCAGGCATTTGCTGAATTGAATCATCTGAAGGTAGGAGATACACTGGTTATTGATACGGATTCATTAAGTGTGCGGGCAGAATATCCAGCTGTCTCGTTAGGAGCTGTAGAAGTAAAAATTATTGGATTATTTGCCATGACCTATCAACAGATAATAACTGACTATACGGAAGAAATGGATATTATGGAAAACTGGCTGATCGTGGATATGCAGACTGGGATGGACACAAAGGAAATATATGGAGAGGAAGGAGATCAGTGGAGCAGTGCGCCTTTTTATGTAGATAATCCGTCGAGGATCGAGGAGGTAATGGAGAGGGTACGTGACTGTAATGAAATTGACTGGAGATATTTCTATTTGGAAAAAGATGATACGTTGTACAGCGAGGCAATTGCTCCATTAAATACCATGCGAATCATGATGGCGGTTATATTGCTGATTATCATAGCGACAGGATTGGTACTGGTTGTTTTGTTTATTTCCCATGCGGTGAAAAGGCGTAAACGAGAAAGCGGAATTTTAATGGCGCTGGGGATTCCGGTAAAGGAAATTCGGAAGCAGATTGTCTTAGAATACTTGATTATTGGTCTGGCAGCGTTTGTTCTGGCAATCGGCATTTCCGGTTATGCGGCGCCAACGGCAGGAAATCAGCTGTTAAATATGCTGGCCGGAAACGGGGAACAGAAGGCGTATACCCAGGAGGAAATTGAGGCAGCGATTGCGGAGGGAGATATGCAAAAAGCAGCAGAGATGGCTCAGCTCCAGCCGAGTACCGTTTCTACGCCGGATACTCTGGACATACAAATAGAAATATGGCAGATACTGGCAGTGGGCACCGCAGTGCTTGCAGCTATTGCCTATAGTGTGAACCGGATCGTGCAAAAGACGCTAAGGCTTTCACCAAGGAAAGTATTATCGATGATTGAGTAAAGGTCTGATGAATCAAGGATGAGAATTGCAATTATTGATGATGGGGTTAACCTGAGTAAACTG
>JAHZHG010000213.1:0-1664 GCA_019420425.1 Clostridiales bacterium | reverse complement strand
TGCGGTGAGGAAACAGATTTCGCTGCCGGAATCCCTGGAGCTGCCGCGCAGCGGAATCACCCATGGGACGATCTGCGCCATGCTTTTGGAGCAGTGTGCCAGCCGGTATGAGCTGATCGATATACAGATAACGGAGAACTGGAAAAATCCGGTTTCCGTGCAGGAGATGGCGAAGGCATTGCTGCGGTGTATTGAGGAAAAGGCGGATATTATCTGCCTGAGTATCGGGACAACCTGCCTTTCGGAACACAAATATCTGGGGCCGGTGATGGAGGCCCTGGAAAAGAAGGGAATACAGGTGGTCGCTTCCCTTAGCAATGCGGGGTACATGACTCTGCCCGGAGCATATGAGCAGGTGATCTGTACGATGATGGACTGGAACAACCGCTTGGCTCCCGGGCAGTGTGCGGTTGCCCGCCATCCGGTTCTGGGGCAGCTGGCGGTGGCAAACAGCCGGGTGTTCCCGGATGTGCGCAGCACCTGGGAGGGGAACAGCTATGCCTCTCCGGTGGTTACCGGCTGGCTGCTGAAGCAGTGGAGAATCCATGGCAGACGCATTTCGGGCGAAGCGCTATGGCAGGGCTGTCCGGAAATAGCGGCGTATGAGGAAAAGGCGGGCTGGGGAGCCCCGGCGGATAATCCGGTAATTGCAGTGGCCTCTCCGACAGTGGCAAAGCATATTTGGCAGCTGTTGGACGAGCTGTCTGAAACCTATCAGCTGGAGGCCGCGGCGATACAGGAAGACTATGGCGGCAGCGATCTGCGGATATTTGCAGGAAAACGCAGCAGATTGTCCAGACAGGAGCTGATTGCGGGAATTGACCGCTATGTGAACTGCTTTTTGATCTTTTCCGTATCCATAGAGGGAGAGGGGCAGATAAATGCGTTCCCATATGACCTCGTTCTGGAGGAGCGGGGGGAGCAGATTGTGATCCGCGAGGGGGATATATGCCGTGGGCTGGTTCGGCCAGAGGGCGGCTGGATACAGGGATTGGGACAGAAGCTGATGGAGCTGTTGATCTGAAGGAGACGTATGGACAGGATAATGAAACGGATATGGCGACAGCTAAGAAGGCATAAGGGGGCAGTGGCTTTCCTGCTCTTATGCAGCTTGCTTAGTATGTCTGAGGCTTTTTTCCGGCCGCTGATTGTGCAGAGAATAACGGATAAGGGAATGCTGCAGGGCAATTATTCCGCTATTCTCATCTTCAGTATATTGCTGATTGGGATGATTTTTGGCGTACAGGGATTGGAAATTGTGCAGAATCAGCAGCTGCTGAAGATAAAAAACGATGTGATGCACAGGCTGTACGTCGAGGCATTTGAGAAAATGCTGCGCCTGAAAATCGGATATTTTGCGGAAAAGAACAGTGCGGAGATCATCAATCAGCTGAACACGGACATTAGCTGCGCGGGGATTTTGCTGGACAAGGGCGTTATCTATATGTTTAATTATGTGCTGCGGATTGTCAGCGGTTTTGTCGGTCTGTTTTATCTTAACGGGCAGATGGCGCTTTGTATTATTGCCTGCATTCCGGTAAAGCTGGCCCTTCTGCACCTGTTCAGCAAAAAGAAGGAAGGGATGACCGCGGCTTTCATTGAAAAGAGCAGGTCGTTTGATGCCTGGACATCGGATAAGATCATGGGGATCAGGGAGATAAAGC
>JAHZHG010000212.1:1820-5486 GCA_019420425.1 Clostridiales bacterium | reverse complement strand
TGAAAAACTTAAAAGACGATCTGGAGGTTTATCAGCGGCTGAAGGAGCAGTACGAGGAGGTAGAGCTGCTGCTGGAGATGGGCTACGAGGAGAACGATCCGGCGGTTATCCCGGAGATCGAGGAGACGCTGGCCTCCTTTAAGGAAGCCTTTGAAGCTATCCGGATCAAGACCCTGCTGTCCGGCGAATACGACGGCAATGCGGCGATTGTCACCTTACACGCGGGCGCTGGCGGCACGGAATCCTGCGACTGGGCGTCTATGCTGTACCGGATGTACAGCAGGTGGGTGGATAAAAAGGGCTTTTCCATGGAGGTGCTGGACTATCTGGACGGCGACGAGGCGGGAATCAAGTCCGTGACCTTCCAGGTAAACGGGACAAATGCCTTCGGCTATCTGAAGTCCGAGAGGGGCGTACACCGCCTGGTGCGGATTTCTCCCTTTAACGCGGCGGGCAAGCGGCAGACCTCCTTTGTGAGCTGCGACGTCATGCCGGATATTGAGGAGGATCTGGATGTGGAAATCCGGGACGAGGATATCCGGATCGATACCTATCGATCCAGCGGAGCCGGCGGCCAGCACATCAACAAGACCTCTTCGGCCATCCGGATTACCCACTATCCCACGGGAATCGTGGTGCAGTGCCAGAATGAGCGGTCCCAGCATATGAACAAGGATAAGGCCATGCAGATGCTGAAGGCCAAGCTGTATATGCTGAAGCAGCAGGAGAACGCGGAGAAGGCCTCCGGCATTCGCGGCGAGGTCAAGGAGATCGGCTGGGGCAACCAGATCCGTTCCTATGTCATGCAGCCGTATACGATGGTCAAGGATCACCGCACCGGCGCAGAAACCGGAAATGTGGATAGCGTAATGGATGGAAACATCGATTTGTTTATCAACGAATATCTGAAATGGATCACCCTTGGCGCGCCCGCAAGGGGAGCAGGGGAAGAGATGTAGAATGCGTCTGTTTTCATTATGCCGCAGATACCAATAAAGTCGAAACAGCGCCGGCGAGGGGAATAAGGGGAAACGCACAGCCCCCGGCGCAGCGGCGCGAAGTGTCGGTACCTGAGTGAGCCGGGCAGGAGAATAAGGAGGAAGAGCATGGGATTAATTCGAGCAGTGGCAAAGACAATCGGCGGTTCGCTGGCGGACCAGTGGCTGGAGACGATTGAGCCGTATGAGATGGACGATCAGACGGTGTTTACCAAGGGGATAACGATGCACAGGGGAGTCAACAAAAAGGGGAGCAGCGACGTGATCTCCAACGGCTCTGTGGTGCATGTGTATGACAACCAGTTTATGATCCTGACCGACGGCGGACGGATTGTGGATTACTGCGCAGAGCCGGGCTATTACACGGTGGACGATTCCAGCGCGCCCTCCATGTTCTCCGGATCCCTCTCCGATGCGGTGCAGGATACCTTCAACCGGTTCAGGTTCGGCGGAGGGACGCCCTCAGCCCAGAAGGTATTTTACATCAACCTGCAGGAGATCAAGGGGATCAAGTTCGGGACAAGAAATCCGATCAATTATTTTGACAATTTTTACAACGCAGAGCTGTTCCTGCGCGCCCACGGCACGTACTCTATCCGGATCACCGATCCGCTGAAGTTCTACGCAGAGGCCGTTCCGCGCAACAGCGAGCGGGTGGAGATCGATGAGATCAACGCCCAGTATATGGCAGAGTTTTTGGAGGCGCTGCAGACCTCCATCAATCAGATGTCTGCCGACGGCATCCGGATCTCCTATGTGGCCTCCAAGGGCCGCGAGCTGAGCAAATATATGGCGGAGGTGCTGGATGACGACTGGCGTCAGGCCAGAGGAATCGAGGTAGAGTCCGTGGGCCTGGCCAGCATCACCTATGACGAGGAATCCACAAAGCTAATCAATATGCGCAACCAGGGCGCCATGCTGGGCGATCCTTCCATCCGGGAGGGCTATATGCAGGGCGCGATTGCCAGAGGACTGGAGGCGGCAGGCTCCAACGCAAACGGCAGCGCGGCCGGATTTATGGGCGTGGGCCTGGGAATGCAGGCGGGAGCAGGCGTACTCGGCGCGGCCAGCGCGGCAAACCAGCAGCAGATGCAGAGTCAGCAGCAGCTTGGGCAGGGCCAGGCATATGGCCGGCAATTTGGACAGAACCAGGCAGGCGGCCCGGCGAACGGCGTGCAGAGCCAGGGGAACAACGGGCAGCCCATGCAGGGTGGAGCCGGATGGACCTGTCCCGGCTGCGGCGCGGTAAATACGGGCAAGTTCTGCGGGGAGTGCGGTAAGCCTGCGCCTGCGCCGAAGGCCAGCTGGGTTTGCAGCTGCGGCGCGGTAAACACGGGCAAATTCTGCGGAGAATGCGGCAAGCCGGCGCCGTCAGCCGAATGGGCCTGCCCGGATTGCGGAACGCTGAACAAGGGCAGATTCTGCAGCAATTGCGGCAGCGAGAGAAAGGGCTGATGAAGCATGGCGGTAATCAGTTATAAGTGTCCCAACTGCGGCGGCGAGCTGGTTTTCGATCCCAAAAGCGGGGAATATAAGTGTCCGTATTGTACCTCCACTTTTCCCATTGACCATATCGAGCAGGGAGAGGAGACAGAAAAGCAGGCAGAAGATAAGACAGAAGCTAAGGCTGCGGATGAGACAGCGGGAGAAACCGGCCAGGCGGTGGTGTATACCTGTCCAAGCTGCGGAGCCGAGATTGTGACGGACGAGACAACCGCCGCCACATTCTGCTTCTACTGCCACAACCCGGTGGTGCTCTCCGGGCGTCTTTCCGGAAAGTATCTGCCGGATCAGGTCATTCCGTTTGCCATAGACAAAAAAGAAGCGGTAAACAAGTTTATGGATTTTGTCGGAAAGAAAAAATTTGTGCCCCGGGCCTTTTTCTCCAAGGATCAGATCGAAAAAATGAGCGGCGTCTACTTTCCCTTCTGGTCCTATACCTGCGATCTGGACGGACAGCTGGAGGGAGAGGGGCGCAGGCTGCGCATCTGGCGGACAGGCGAGCAGGAATTTACCGAAACCTCCATCTACCGGGTTACCCGGAGGGGAAAGCTTCATTTCCCGAATGTCACGAAAAATGCCCTGAACAAGGCGGATAAGCTGTTGGTGGAGGGGGTACAGCCCTTTAACATGGATGGGCTGGAGGACTTCCATATGGGTTATCTCTCCGGCTTTCAGGCGGAAAAGCGGGATCAGGAGCAGAGTGAATTTACGGAGATGCTGCGCGGGGATACGGAAGGCTATACAAAGCGGATGCTGGAAAATACGGTGGACGGCTACAGCAGCTGTGCGCCTTCAAGGACAGAAGCGCTGAACCGGAAGGAACAATGGAGGTACGTCCTGCTTCCGGTCTGGGTACTTACCTACAAGGGAAAAAACGGAAAAATATACTATTATTCCTGCAACGGACAGACCGGCAAGGTATTCGGAGAGCTGCCGGTTGACTATGGCAGGGTGGCGGCTGCGGCAGGAATTGTGGGGCTGCTGGTGCTTATCCTGTGCCTGATCGGAGGGTATCTGCTATGAGAAAATCGATGAGCTATGCGCTGACGGCAGTACTGTTCTGTCTGATTCTGGCAATGTCCTCCGTTGCTGTGCTGGCCGCCTCCGGGCAGTCCCGGGTAGACGATAAAGCCGGTCTGTTGACCGAGTCGGAAAAAACCGAGCT
>JAHZHG010000212.1:0-1810 GCA_019420425.1 Clostridiales bacterium | reverse complement strand
GGCGGAGGAGATAGCCTCCCTGACCGGATGGGTCATTTTGACGCTTACCACCGATGACGCCGAAGGCAAGGCGTCGCGGACGTACGGCGAGGAGCAGTTGGATGCGTATGCCGGAGCCAAAGAGGACGGCGTGGCTTGCCTGCTGGATATGGACAACCGGGAAATCAGCCTGATTACCATAGGCGAAGCCAGATATTACTTAACTGACGACCGCATTGACCGGGTGCTGGATGATGCATGGGAAGAGGTCACGGACGAAAAGTATAAGGATACCCTGGCGGCTATGCTGTCCGGCGTGGAGAAGTATTATAAAAGGGGCATTCCGGATGGAGCGTACCTTTACGATGAGGATACGGGGGAACGGACGGTGTATCATGCGCCCAAATCCATCACGGCAGTGGAAGCGCTGATTGCCGTGATTGCAGCCGTTGCCGCGGGGGCAGCAGTCGCCGGAGGCATCATCGGCAAATACCGGCTGAAATGGGGGAGCTACAGCTATCCGTATGATTCGCTGGGCAGCCTGGAGCTGACCGGCCGGGAGGATCAGCTGGTCAACAAGTTTGTCACCCATCGGAGAATCCCCAGGGATCCGCCGCCCGGCTCCGGCGGCGGTGGAGGCGGCGGAAGTACGGTACATACCGGCTCCGGAGGCAGAAGCTATGGGGGCGGAAGCAGGAAATTTTAAATGGCATGATACCAGGGCCAAAAGACCTTTTGACCCCAACATTATGGCATACATAACAGTGGGCTGTCATGCGGGCAGCCCATTTATCATAGCGCAAAAACTCGGTTGCACTTCCCGGGGAAATGTGATATGATGTGTCCTGTGCGAACAGATGTATCTCTGCGAAAAACATAGGAGGCAGCGGAAGTTATGTCAGATAATACAAGAAATTATGTAGTCAGGCAGAGGGCAGTGCCGGAGGTGCTGCTGAAGGTGGTGGAAGCCAAACGGCTGCTGGAGACGAGACGGGTAGAGACGGTGCAGGAGGCCACGGATATGGTGGGGATCAGCCGCAGTTCTTTCTATAAATATAAGGACGACATCTTCCCGTTCCATGAAAATGCAAAGGGGAAAACCATAACCTTTGTGATTCAGATGCATGATGAGCCCGGGCTGCTCTCGGATGTACTGAAGGTGGTGGCGGAGTACAATGCCAACATCCTCACGATTCACCAGAGTATCCCGATCAACGGAGTGGCTTCTCTGACGATCAGCGTGGAAATTTTGCCAACCACAGGAGATGTATCTTCGATGATTGAGGCGATAGAGACAAAGCAGGGGATCCAGTATCTGAACATACTGGGCAGCGAATAAGGAAACAGATGGAGGAAAATCATGATTCAGATTGCAGTGTTAGGCTATGGCACAGTTGGTTCAGGCGTGGTAGAGGTAATCAATACAAACCAGACCAGCATTAACAAAAAAGCAGGGGAAGAGATCAACATCAAATATGTGTTGGACCTTCGCGACTTCCCGGGAGACCCTATTCAGGAAAAAATCGTTCACGATTTCGAGGTGATTGTCAACGACCCGGAGATTAAGATTGTCGTTGAGGTGATGGGCGGGGTAGAGCCGGCGTACACCTTTACCAAGCGGGCGCTGATGGCAGGCAAGAGCGTATGCACCTCCAACAAGGAGCTGGTGGCCAGACACGGAGCCGAGCTTCTGGAGATTGCCAGAGAACGGAACATCAACTATCTGTTTGAGGCAAGCTGCGGCGGCGGAATTCCGATTATCCGTCCGTTAAATTCCTCCCTGACGGCAGACGAGATCGACGAGATCACCGGTATCCTGAACGGAACGACC
>JAHZHG010000211.1:1255-5517 GCA_019420425.1 Clostridiales bacterium | reverse complement strand
TGTCACCCTGGCAAAGACGCTGGATAAGGCGGCCAAGGAGGTGGGCGTAAACTTTATCGGCGGCTATTCCGCACTGGTATCCAAGGGGATGACCCAGGCCGACGAATATCTGATCCGCTCCATCCCCGCGGCCCTTGCCGCTACGGAGCGGGTATGCAGCTCAGTAAACGTAGGGTCAACGAAATGCGGCATCGATATGGACGCCGTCCGCCTGATGGGAGAAATGATTGTGAAAACGGCCGAGCTGACAAAGGAGCAGGATTCCCTGGGCTGCGCAAAGCTGGTGGTATTCTGCAACGCCCCGGATGACAACCCCTTCATGGCAGGCGCGTTCCACGGCGTAACCGAGGCCGATGTCATCATCAATGTGGGCGTCAGCGGGCCCGGCGTGGTAAAGCGCGCCCTGGAAAAGGTACGCGGCGAGAGCTTTGAGGTACTCTGCGAGACGATCAAAAAGACTGCGTTTAAGGTAACCCGTGTGGGACAGCTGGTGGCCCAGGAAGCCTCCCGCCGTCTGGGCGTGCCTTTTGGCATCATCGACCTTTCCCTGGCGCCGACGCCGGCCATCGGGGACAGCGTAGCGGATATCCTCTGTGAAATCGGCCTGGAATATGCGGGTGCGCCGGGCACCACGGCAGCGCTGGCCCTGTTAAATGACCAGGTAAAGAAGGGCGGCGTGATGGCCTCCTCCTACGTGGGCGGCTTAAGCGGCGCATTTATCCCGGTGAGCGAGGATCAGGGCATGATCAATGCGGCCGGTGCAGGCGCCCTGACCCTGGAAAAGCTGGAGGCCATGACCTGTGTCTGCTCTGTCGGCCTGGATATGATCGCTGTGCCCGGAGATACAAAGGCCAGCACCATCTCCGGCATTATCGCAGATGAGATGGCTATCGGTATGGTGAACCAGAAAACCACGGCAGTCCGCCTGATTCCAGTCATGGGAAAGGGCGTGGGAGAGACGGTGGAATTCGGCGGGCTTTTGGGCTATGCGCCGATCATGCCGGTAAATTCCTTCTCCTGCGATGCGTTTATCAAACGGACGGGAAGAATCCCCGCGCCGATTCACAGCTTTAAAAACTAAAAAGAAAAGGATGATGCGTTTGCCTCTGCAGGTTATATAACCAGCAGAGGCATTTTATATTCATTGTATGGGCGGGAGGATGCACAGCAGTGATAAATTTCCGAGGCACGAAGATCCCTGCGCAGCAGCTGGAAAGCCTCCGGGGAAAGCAGCTTTTGCCCGTCTGCCAGACGCAGAAGCAGCGGGATCCGGCTGCTTTGCTGAAGCTCGCCCAGGCAGGGCAGGAAATCCCGGCGAACGCCGAGGATACGGGCGTAGGAGGCAGTCCGGTTTTGTGTCAGCTCCTCCCGGCGGATGCCGAGGAGGACGTGGAGCAGGGAGCGCTTTACCATGGCCAGCGTGAGCTGTCTGGATTTCAGTCTGAGGGCAAACTCCTCCGCTGTGGTATATTCAGGCAGCAGCCGGTATATCCGGTTCTCCAGCTCGGGGGAGATGTCCGGGAAATCGGCCAGCCGCGGCCGGGAAAGCAGCGCATAGTGCAGGAGTGCGGAAAAATCGTTCAGCGAGGCAGAACCGTGGCTGTCTACGGCAGAAAAAAAGAGGGAACGGGCGGGCCGTGGAATGGCGCCGGCGATCACGCCGCGGCTTTTTTCTGTCGGCGGCAGCAGGCTGCGGATTGCTGTGGCAGAAGAAAAGACCTCTCCTGGAGCCGTACTGTGGTAGCCTGCGTCACACCGCAGGACGGCGGCCGCACGCATGGAGGAGCGCAGCCGGAGCAGAGCCTTCAGATACTCGATGCCCAGTATGGCGTTGGGAGAAGAGAGAAGCTGGCTGGTAACGGGAAAATCGTCCGGGAAAAGAGCCAGCAGCGCCTGCTCACGGGCCTTCGGAAAGGAGAGCCCCTGCTTTAGCAGCCGCTGCAGCTCCCGGGAGAAGTCTTCCGGCTCGTCATTCAGGACTTCGGCAAGTCGCCGCAGCACGTCCAGGTTTTCTGTCTCGCAGCCAAAGCACAGAGTGTCCGCGCCGAGTCCGTCCAGCAGGGAAACTGCGCCAAGGGCAAAAAACTCCGCACTGGAGGTACTGTAGCGCGCAGGAAGCTCGACGACAAGGTCTGCGCCGCAGGAAAGGGCCATACCGGCGCGGGTGAATTTGTCTGTGCAGGCAGGCTCGCCCCGCTGGACAAAGTCACCGCTCATGACAACGGCAATGGCGTCGGCGCCGGTTGACGTACGGGCGCGGTCAATATGGTAGGCATGGCCATTGTGAAAGGGATTGTATTCGGCGATAATACCGGTCAGTTTCATAGAGACTCCTTTTTTCGCAAGTGTGTGGCCGGCCAGACGCGGGCCGGCCTATATCCTTCCAAGATCATACCACAATCTGCCGGCGAAAACGATCAAAAAATGAATATTGTACGCAAAGAGATACAAAAACTTTCTTGTCGATTTCCTGTCAATACGTTATAATACCTGACTTTGATATCAGACATTAAAAATGGCGTTCGTTCATGAGAATAGAAAAAGCTGTTGCAGTTAACGGTCAGTTTGCCGGAGCGTTGCCCAAGTGACGGAGGGATCAGCCACCTCTGGTTGTGTTCGGAAATCTACTGTGAAAAATACGGTACTTCAGGCTTATTTGAACACATCCTATTCGAATTGGGCTTAAAATTACCAGTAATATAAAAAATATTGACAAATATTTTGAAAATATCATAGAGCAAATGTATTTATTATGATATAATTGATTTATATTATTAATCATAGCATTGGACTGTCAATGTCAACACTGAGTACAGGTTCTGCTTATTATGCGGACACGGCATCGGGGTACGGCTACATATTGGATTGTATTTTTGTACCTCAATGGAGAGTTAAGAATATATCGATTATGCTATAGGAGCATTTTGAAGGGAGGGAAAAAGATGTATGGAAAAAAGATGGCAGGAATCGGGGGAATGCTTTTATTATGCGGCATCATGACGTTGAGCGTGTCAGGAGAGGAACGGAGCAGTGAATATTTTGGACTGAGCCTGAATGAATGTACGGAAGAGTGCAGAGAAGAAATAGAGGGATATATCGAATCCGCTTTGGAAAAGCTTAAGGAGGATAAGGCAGAGCTGGAGGAACAGAGCGGTTCCGAATGGTACGAGGAAATACTTCATACCATAATCTACCTGCTGCCAGACGAGATAGAAGATGAGCAGCGGAAAGAATTCTTTGGTGAAACAAAAGCAATTGTACATTTTACCGTTTTATCGGATTTTCCGTATGGCTGTGCATACAGCAGCTATCCTTCCATGGGTTATTATAGGATTGACAGAGAGGGAAATGTGGAATCTCCCCACACCGATATGCTTGTACAACTGGCGAAAAGAACTGCTGATAGGCAATTGCTTCCGGCGGATACGGAGGTGATCAACTTACGCGGCAGCTATAATGGCGTGCTTGAATAATAAAACAACGACAATTTCCCGGGTCGCGGTTTTAAACTGGGAAAAGGGATTGCATTCGGCGATAATACCGGTCAGTTTCACAGATACTCCGGATTGGCAAATATGCGGCTGGTCGGACGCGGGCCCTTCCGGATCCTTCCAAGACCATACCGCAATCTGCTGGCGAAAATGATCAAAAAATGAATATTGTACGCAAAGATATACAAAAACTTTCTTGTCGATTTTCGGTCAATGCGTTATAATAAACATAATGGCTGTCGAAGGCCACGGAAAACGGAACCAAGGGAAAGGAGTTCAGTATCATGGGATTTATTGACACAATTAAAGAAAAAGCAAGAGCAAACAAAAAAACAATTGTTCTGCCGGAAACCGAAGACCGCAGAACATATGAGGCTGCTGCCCAGATTTTAAAAGAGGACATCGCCAACATCATTCTGGTAGGCAGTGAGGAAGCAGTGAAAAAAGGCAGCGAAGGCCTGGATATCACCGGAGCGGTAGTAGTTGACCCGGCTACCTCTGACAAGACCGCTGCATATATCGACAAGCTGGTAGAGTTAAGAGCAAAGAAGGGCATGACCCCGGAAAAGGCAAAAGAGATCATGCTGAACGAGTATCTGACCTACGGCGTGATGATGGTTAAGATGGGCGACGCAGACGGAATGGTTTCCGGTGCATGTCACTCCACCGCAGATACCTTAAGACCCTGCCTGCAGATCCTGAAGACCAAGCCGGGAACCAAGCTGGTATCCGCCTTCTTCCTGAGGGTTGTTCCGGACTGCGCGTACGGCG
>JAHZHG010000211.1:0-1245 GCA_019420425.1 Clostridiales bacterium | reverse complement strand
ATCGACAAGGTTACCGAGGCAGTACGTATTGCAAAAGAGCAGTATCCGGATCTCACCCTGGACGGTGAATTCCAGCTGGATGCAGCTATCGTTCCCAGCGTAGGCGCTTCCAAGGCTCCGGGCAACCCGGTTGCAGGAAATGCAAACGTACTGATCTTCCCGGATCTGGATGCCGGAAACATCGGCTACAAGCTGGTACAGCGTCTGGGCAAGGCAGAAGCATACGGCCCGATGACCCAGGGTATCGCGGCACCGGTAAACGACCTGTCCAGAGGATGCTCCGCAGAGGACATCGTAGGCGTAGTAGCCATCACCGCAGTACAGTGCCAGGCACAGTAAAGAACAGCTGAGCGAAGCGAGGCTGTTCGCCACGGTGCTATTTGCGGAGCAAATTGCAGCGATTCCCGCAGTTTATGAAGCGAGGAACGAGCGGAATAAAGCTGAGCAAAGCGAAGCTGTTCGCCGAGAAATATATACATATTAATTTAGCAAGGAGAATACCCCATCATGAAAATTTTAGTTATCAACTGCGGAAGCTCCTCTCTGAAATATCAGCTGATCGATATGGAAGATGAGAGCGTAGTAGCCAAAGGTCTCTGTGAAAGAATCGGTATCGACGGTTCCAAGCTGACCCACAAACCGACGGGTAAGGATACATATGTAGTAGAAAGCCCGATGCCGGATCATAAAGTAGCCGTATCCCTGGTTATGGATGCCTTGCAGGATCCGGAGCACGGCGTAATCAAGAGCACAGACGAGATCTCTGCTATCGGCCACCGTGTACTCCACGCCGGTATGGTTTACAGCGATTCCATCGTTGTAAATGACGACGTTAAACGCGTAATCCGTGAGTGCTTCGACCTGGGCCCGCTGCACAATCCGGCGAACCTGATCGGTATCGAGGCCTGCGAAGCCGCTATGCCGGGCAAGAAGAACGTTGCCGTATTCGATACCGCCTTCGGTATGTCCATGCCGGAGAAGGCATATACCTATGCGATTCCCCATGAGTATCTGGAGAAATACAGCATCCGCAGATACGGCTTCCACGGAACCAGCCATATGTTCGTATCCGGAGAAGCCATCAAATTCGGCGGACTGGATCCGGAAAATGCAAAGGTTATCGTTTGCCATCTGGGCAACGGCGCCAGCATCTCTGCATCCATCGGTGGCAAGTGCGTAGACACCAGCATGGGCCTTACCCCACTGGAGGGCCTGATCATGGGAACCAGAAGCGGTGACATCGAC
>JAHZHG010000210.1:4748-5520 GCA_019420425.1 Clostridiales bacterium | reverse complement strand
TGGAGGTCAGGCCCTGTATGGCGATACCGACCCCAAGGATACGGGATTTGCCATAGCCGCTCCGGTCGATAAAGTCCTGGAGCAGCCCGCACATTTCCTGGAAATAGGCAGGGCGATTGGCAAAGGGGACGGTATGCTGCTCCTGGGCCAGAATAGTTCCGCGCAGGTCAAGAACGCTGAAACGGACATAATCCTTGAGAATGATTACGCCGAAGGCAACGCGTGCGTCAGCAATGCAGTGGTAAAGCTGGGGCTTGCGGCCTCCGGTAGAGGTGGCCACCCCGCAGACCTCAATCAGCTCCATGGCCTGGAGCTCTGCCAGATTCTGCGTGACCGTAGGCAGACTCAGCTGCAGGGAACGGGCGATTTCCTGCTTGGAAACCTGCCCGGACTGATAGATTGTCTGATAGATTTTACTTCTGTTGAACAAACGGATTTCTGTAGTAGTAAGGGATTTTGATTTCATTACATATGCCCCCGGAATGCTGGATTTTGATGAACAATGGTCAGATTAATTATATTGAAAGCCTTTGCCAGATTCAACTGGAAAACAAAAAATGTGCATTGTGCACAAAAATAAATACAAAAAAATGGGTGTTTTGTCAATTGTAATTGGAGCTAAGAACTGATACTATAATAAAAAACATTTATAAAAGTACTTTTCAAAACCAAACCGAATGTGATAGGCATGGCCATTACATAAAAAAAGGAGGAAAAAGAAAATGAAAAAACGTTTAGCAGCAATCCCGGTAGCAATGATGTGTTTAGGTCT
>JAHZHG010000210.1:2802-4738 GCA_019420425.1 Clostridiales bacterium | reverse complement strand
GGAAGCACGGCTATGGCAGAAGAAGGAAAGTATTCCGTTGGCGTATGTTTTCAGGATATCACCAATCCGATCTTTGCCGAGGTGTCTGAGGTCCTTCAGACCAAAGGAGCAGAGCAGGGCTGGGACGTTACCGTTCTGGACTGCAAGAACAATGCGACAGAAGAAATCTCCCAGGTAGAAAACTTTATTGAAAAAGGCGTGGACGTGCTGGTGATCTATCCGGTAGATATGGCGGCTCTGGAGCCGGTTTGCCAGCAGGCGGCAGATGCAGGAATCAAGATCCTTTCCTGGGATTTCGATCTGGAATGTGCAGAAATATCTTACCTGGTGGACAACTACACCGTAGGTTAAGCAATCGGTACGGAAGCGGGAAACTGGATCAATGAAAACTACGACGGCTCCTGTGAGGTAGCAGTCCTGGATTATGCGTCTCTGCCGGTTATCGTAGAGCGCGCAAACGGCATCATCGATGCGATTAAGGAGGTAGCTCCGGATGCAGAAATCGTTGCGCAGGACAGCGCGGTTGACGCAGCTACCGGGATGACGCTGGCAGAGAATATGCTGCAGGCACATCCGGATATCAAGGTATTCGCATGTATCGGCGATGGCGGAGCAGTAGGTGCAAACGAGGCGTTAAAGGCTTCCGGCGCAAATCTGGAAGAGTACGGTATCTTTGGCTGTGACGCTTCTGACGAGGCCTGTGCGGCAATCCAGAGCGGAGAGGCAATCCGGATGTCCATCAGCCTTGGTACGGCAAAAGAGATGGCAGATGCCGTATTCTCATACGTAGAACAGATGCTTGAAGGCGGAGAGTATGAGAAGCAGATTTACAAAGTTGCGAATCCCATCAATGCAGAGAACGTAGAAGAGTATTTGGCATCTCAGGAATAAGCCGGATAGGGAAGATAAATGGAATAGCTGCAGAAAAGTAGTACGATGTGCGGGAAGCGGGGCTGTCCGGATAGGACAGCCCCATTCCATAACCGGAGGCAGGGCCGGAATCAGTAGATGAGGTGACCAGATGTCTGATGTTATTTTGGAATTAAAACATATTACCAAGCGTTTTCCGGGGGTTGTGGCGCTGAACAACGTTTCGTTTGATGTCAGGGCAGGCGAGGTGCACGCGCTCTGCGGCGAGAACGGCGCGGGAAAATCCACCCTGATCAAGACCTGTACGGGCGCTGTAGTGCCGGATGAGGGAGAGATCGTTATCGACGGCCAGTCGTTTAAGCAGATGACTCCTCAGCTGGCAGATAAATACGGCATTGCGGTAATCTATCAGGAGTTAAATTCAGTAGGTGATCTGAGCGCGGCGGAAAACGTATTTCTCGGAAATGAGATCAAAAAGGGATTTATCGTAGATAAAAAAGAGATGGCCAGAAGATCTGCAGAGGTTTTCAAAAGCCTGAATATTAAAATTGACCCATATGAGCTGGTAAAGAATTTAACGGTCGGATACCGGCAGATGATTGAGATAGCGAAAGCAGTTTCCCACAATGCGCGGGTGCTGATTATGGATGAACCGTCTGCTCCGCTGACAAACAATGAGACAGAAAACATGTTTGCACTGGTGGAAGAGCTGAAACGCAAAGGAGTGGCTATCGTATATATTTCCCATCGTATGCCGGAAATTTTCCGGCTGTCGGACAGAATTACGATCATGCGCGACGGGCAGTATATCAAAACCGTAAATACTGAAGAGACGACAAATGATGAGCTGATCAAGCTGATGGTCGGACGCGAGCTGACGTCTTCTTTCCCGGAGAGGAAACGGATGATCCGGGACGAAGTGCTGCTGAAGGCCGAGAATCTGACGGGGAACGGGGTAAAGAATATCTCGTTTGAACTGAAAAAGGGAGAGATTCTGGGATTTGCCGGCCTGATCGGCGCCGGGCGTACGGAGCTGGCCGAGCTGATCTTCGGGGCAAAGAAGATC
>JAHZHG010000210.1:0-2792 GCA_019420425.1 Clostridiales bacterium | reverse complement strand
GGGGAAGGAGGTTGCCTTCCGCTGTCCCCAGGAGGCGATAGCAGCGGGAATTGTGCTCTGTCCGGAGGACAGAAAGCAGCAGGGGCTCTGCCTTCCGATGACTATCCGGGATAATATATCCCTGTCCTCTACCAGAAGGCTTTCCAGATTTTCCGTAATGAATCGCAGGAGAGTAGACGAGGTGTCGGATCAGTATAAGGATAAGCTGAAGATCAAGACGCCCAGCCTGTTCCAGCAGGTGAAAAACCTTTCCGGCGGAAATCAGCAGAAGGTGGTTTTGGCGAAGGGGCTTGCCACATCTCCGGATCTGGTTATTTTTGACGAGCCGACCAGAGGAATTGACGTCGGCGCCAAGTATGAGATTTACAAGCTGCTGAATGATCTGATCGAAGAAGGGAAAACGGTAATTATGATTTCCTCTGAGATGGAAGAGCTTATCGGTATGGCCGACCGCATTATCGTGCTGTCAGAGGGAAACTGCAGCGGGGAAATCGCGAAGCAGGAATTCAGTCAGGAACGGATTATGGAATATGCATCGAAATCCTATTGATTAAGGAGTTAATTATGAAACAGATGAGTGGAAAACAGTTTATTAAAAAATATGCAATTTATCTGGTACTTGTGGCGCTGATTATCGTATTCTCTATCGCTTCTCCCCAGTTTTTGACCGTAAATAACCTGGTAAATATTGTCCGACAGGGCTCCATGCTGGGAATTGCTTCAGTGGGTATGATTTTTGTCATGATTATCGGCGGCATCGATCTGTCCGTGGGTTCTATGGTAACCTTTGTAAATATTATTGTTGCCTACTTCATGGTAAATGCGGGAATGAATCCGGTACTGTCCGCTTTCATTGGGATAGCGGTGGCTACCCTGATTGGCTTTGCAAACGGCTGGATTGTGGCCAATATCCGTATTCCCGCACTGATCGTTACCCTCGCCACCCAGATTATTTTTGAGGGCTGGGCATACATTATCGCAGGCGGTATGCCGATCTTTGGCTTCCCCAAGTCATTTGCCGTGCTGGGGCAGGGCTATGTGGGCTTTATTCCGATTCCGGTAATCGTGATGATTATCTGCCTGATCATTGGTTCCTTTGTCCTGAACAAGACATTTTTCGGCCGCCATTTCTATGCCGTGGGAAGTAATGCGGAGGCATCCGAGCTTTCCGGCGTGCGGGTAAAACGGGTACATTATCTGGCATATTCCCTCTGCGGGTTTTTTGCCGGACTTGCCGGCGTGGTTATGCTTTCACGTACAAATTCCGGACAGGTAATGGCAGGAAAGGGCTTTGAGTTTGATGTAATCAGCGCGCTGGTATTGGGCGGCGTCAGTGTAACCGGCGGTTCAGGAAGCATCAGCTGCGCGGTGGCAGGTATTCTGATTATGCAGGTATTGAGCAACGGTTTCGTCCTTTGCGGAATCAGTACATACTTACAGATGGTGATTAAGGGCTGCGTACTTCTGGTAGCCGTTGGCTTCGATATGATTCAGCGAATGAGACAGTCAGTAGTGAAAAAGGCAGATTAAAAAGACAGAAATGAGGTTGACGAAATGAAAGCAGCAGTTTTTTACGAAAAAGGAGTTATCCGGGTAGAAGAGGCTCCGGTGCAGGAGCCAAAGGAGGATGAGGTAATGCTCCGGGTAAAGGCGGCGGGGGTATGCGGAACGGATATGCATATTTATCAGGGCGCCCAGGGGGCTACAGAGTGCAACCCGCCGGTGATTCTGGGACATGAGTTTTCCGGAATTGTGGAAAAGGTCGGGGCGAAGGTCACCAGGGTAAAGCCGGGAGATCACGTTACGGTAGACCCGAATATCTCCTGCGGTTCCTGCTATCACTGCCGTGTGGGCAAGCCCCATTTTTGCGACCGCATGGTAGCGACGGGAGTAAATTTTAACGGCGGGTTTGCCGAGTATTGTACGGTCCTGGAAAAACAGGTATTTGTCCTTCCGGAGGAAATGCCCTTTGCGGTGGGCGCGATGTGCGAACCGCTGAGCTGCTGCCTGCACGGAATGGATCTGGCGGAGGTAAAGACCGGAGACGCGGTGGTCATTATCGGAGGCGGCACAATCGGCCTGATTATGGTTCAGCTGGCCAGACTTTCCGGCGCGGCAATGGTTGCCGTACTGGAGCCGATGGAGGAACGGAGAAAGATGGCTCTGGAAGCCGGCGCTGATCTGGCGGTCGATTCGCTGAATCAGGAGGTGAAGCCGGCGCTGGAAGAGGCCAACTTTGGAAACGTGGACGTGGTCATTGAGTGTGTGGGAAGAAAAGAAACCATGCTCCAGGCCATCGATCTGGCCGGAAAGGGCGGAAGGGCCGTACTGTTCGGACTTACGCCGCCGGACTGCGAGATCCCGTTCCTGCCGTTTGCAGCCTTCCAGAAGGAGCTGACCGTCAAGGCATCCTATGTAAATCCGCTGACCCAGGCCAGGGCTGTGCGGCTGCTTAGCAGCGGAAGGCTGAATCTGGCGCCGCTGATCTCCGATCAGATTCCGATTGACCGGATTGAGGAAGCATTTACAAAGAAACACGCAGGAAAGGTAGTTATTCTGCCGTAGCAGCTGCGGTATGGGAGGAAAAGATGAGAAAAGTAATTCAGGTGCCAAGGGACGAGGAAGTGATTACTCTGGCTGCGGACATCGTATACGGCCAGAGACAGGAATGGTGTAAGGCAAAGTACCGCCAGCTCCACATGTCTCTGATGAAGCCAAGATGTAACTATCCATACGACGAGGAGAAAACCTACCCGCTGATTATCTGGCTCTGCGGAGGATCCTTCGCAGAG